>JALYXI010000177.1 GCA_030947245.1 Acidobacteriota bacterium | reverse complement strand
TTCTCCGCCGGCACCCGGTCCAGTCAAACTACGTCCCGCAAGCGCGAGGTAGAACGCCATCAAACCACCGAACTCGCCCGCTCCAACATCCAGCGCCCCTTCATCAAGTTCGAGCTCAAACGTCCCTCCGGCAAACACATTCTCGAATTCGAAAATCTGAACTGGTCCTACGGGTCGAATCACGTGATCCGCAACTTTTCGGCCCGCGTCCTTCGCGGCGAAAAGATTGCCCTTATGGGCCGCAACGGCACGGGCAAAAGCACGCTGCTGAAAGCTCTGCTTGCCAATGCTCCTGGCTTCTCCATAAAGAAGGATGGCGAAGTCTCCGGTAAAGTCACCTGGGGCCACGAAGCCCAAATCGGCTACTTCGAACAGGATCACCGCGAATCCATCGAAAGGGGTCTCACTGTCTTTGAGTGGCTCAACCAGTTCGATCCGCAAGCTACGCGCGAGGAACTCCGTGGCTTACTCGGCCGCATGCTGTTCGCCCAGGAGGAAGGCCAGAAGCCAACGGACGCACTCTCCGGCGGAGAGGCCGCGCGCCTCATCTTCTGTAAGCTGATGCTCCAGCAGCCGAATTTCCTTGTGCTCGACGAGCCGACCAATCACCTGGATCTGGAAGCGATCAACGCCTTGAACATCGCCATCCAGCGTTACGAAGGCACCGTCCTGTTAGTCACCCACGATCACGACCTCATCGACGAAGTAGCCACCCGCCTCTGGACCTTCGACCACCATAAGGTCGAAGACTTCCAGGGTACCTATGCGGAGCACAACACCGAAGCCGTCAGGGTGTAATCAACAATACTGCCCCGCGCACCAGCCGGAACTCCAAGCCCATTGGAAATTGTAACCGCCCAGCCACCCAGTCACATCCACCACTTCGCCTACAAAGTAGAGCCCGGGCACGCCGCGCGCTTCGAACGTCTTGCCCGATAATTCGGCCGTGTCGACGCCGCCCCGCGTCACTTCCGCCTTTTCGAAACCCTCCGTCCCCGCCGGAATGAATTGCCAGTCCGGGGCCCATCTGGCCGCCAAACGGCGCGGCATTACTGCGTCTGGCGCCGCTTCGACGCGCACCGCTTCACCGGCCCGCCAGTAACTCGATACCTGCAGAATCGCCGGACCGCTCAACCCGCGATGCGTGACCAGCATCTTTTCCCGGAACTCGCCCGCGCCGCAGCGCGCGATCACCTCCGTGCTTACCCCGCTCAGGCCGCAGTAGGCCTGCCGGTCGTCGTCCGCAAACACCAGCGGCACGAGCGCGGGCTCGGGCGTAACCACTCGCAATCCAAACTGCTTTGCGACCTGGTACCCGAAGCCCGTAGCGCCCATCTTCGGAATGGAAGCGCCGCCCGTGGCGACAACCACAGCCTGGCACCGGACCTCCTCCCGCTCTGTCCTCACGGTAAACCCCCGCGTCACCTCTTCCACGCGCCGGTTCAGCAACATCGCCACTCCCGCCAAGCGGCACTCCTCTTCCAGCATTCGCGTAATATCCCGCGCGGACCGGTCGCAGAACAACTGGCCTAATGTCTTCTCATGCCAGGGAATCCCATGCCGGTCCACCATTTTGATGAAATCCCCCGGCGTATACCGCGCCAGCGCCGATTTTGCGAAGTGCTCATTCTCCGAAAGGAAGTTTTCCGCCCGGCATTCCCGGTTCGTGAAGTTGCATCGCCCTCCGCCCGAGATCAGAATCTTCTTCCCCGGCTTCTCCGCGTGTTCCAATAAAGCCACCCGCCGGCCCCGCTTCCCCGCTTCCGCCGCACAGAACATCCCGGCAGCGCCCGCCCCCATCACAACCACGTCGAAGTTCACGGCGTCAGATCTTTCTTCACCAGCGCCCCCGGCGCAACTTCAATCCACTCGCCCCCTTCCAACCTCTTCCGAAACTCTGGATTTTCGTATGCTCCCGCCTCGACGTCCTCGAATGCCCAAGCGCGGTACTTCCCCGGCCGCAGTCCCCTCACCCGGTACCGCCCCTCGCCATCCGAAAGCGCCGTCCGCAATTCGGTCCCGCCCTCCCGCACCAGCAACACGGTCGCGCTCTCCAGCTTCTTCCCCACTACGCCCTCCACCGCGCCTCCCTTCCCGTTTACCGTAATCCGCAAGGCCGGCAGAGGCTCGGTTCCAACCTCAATCGCATCCGGCGCCTCCATGTAACTGTCCTTTCCCAGCGGAGTGAAACGGATTCTCCACAACCCCGGCGTAAGCCCCTTCACGCGAAACGAGCCGTCCTCTCCCGGCGCCGCCGAAGTGGCGCTCCCGCCTTCCTCCAACCGTGTCAGTACCACGCGCCCGCGTCCCGCCTCAGCGCCTCCGGTGAACTCAACTTTCCCCGAAAGCTCCAATCCTGGAGACAGACCGATTCGCAGTTCCCTCATCTCCGCACCACTTACATCCACCTGCTGTACACCCCAGAACACGCCTCCATCCGGCTGTTGCAGCCGTGCCGAGAACACATAGTGCCCCGGCGCCAAAGCCGGAATCTCAAAGCGTCCTCCCGGCTGAACCATTACGTTCGCCACTGGACGCACGGCCATAATGGCAGCCCGGTCCTTCAACGAAACCTGCAGTTGCGGCAACTGCCCGCCAGGTACGGTTGCGGGTCCCTCGACTATCCCCCGTACCGTAACCGCAGCGGCTTTTTCCACGTGCAGATCGATATCCCGCGCTTCGCTCCCCGGCGCCACCGTTATGGGAGCCGCCGCGCTCAGTTCCACCGCCGAAGGATAGAACATCGCGGGATACACAAATTCCGGCGCACCGGCCTGTGCCTGCCGCGTAGCAATGAAGTACTTGCCCGCAGGAAGTCCATACAACCGGTATTCCCCTAAGTCGTCGGTTGCCGCCATTGCCGCGGTTGCGAACCGCACGGCTCCTCCCGTATACTCCTCCCGCACTGCCTGCACGGGAATTCCCTGCAACGGTTCCGCATCCTGATCCAGCACATGCCCGGTAATCACGGCCGGTGGTTCCAACTGAAAGTTCACATCCCGCCGCGCCTCTTCCGGACCCAGGCGCAGCAGCTTGCCTGGCCGGTTTGGCCCGCCCGCTCCGTACAGCACCGGCAGAAATCCCGGACGCTGCACCGAAACACGATACTGCCCCGGGGGCAGATTCTCCACCTTGTACCGGCCGTTTCCATCCGAAACAGCGCGGCGCGTCTCCTGCCCGTTGAGGAACAGGACCTCGGCTTTCCTGACCGGGCCGCCCGTCAGCATGTTCGTTAGCCGCCCTTCGGCCGAAGCAAACAGCAGCAGAAGCACGGCAAACGGCATTCATTCACCTTATACTGTCGTTTGATGAACCGGCGCTCGCTCTCTCTCCTCTTCGCCGCCGTTCCGCTATTCGCGCAGCACAGCGTCGTCGACGCTCACAACTGTTATCCCTACGAAGGCAAATACGCGGACCGGATCGACCGGGCGCTTTCAGCCGGATTCCCCGTCTCGATCGAGCAGGATCTCGCTCTCCTCAACGGCCGCGTCGTCCTTTCCCACAACGCTCAGCCCATCGGCGGCGAGCCCGATCTGGAGACCTACTTTTTCCGCCGGGTGGAACCCATCGTCAAACAGGCTTTAACGAAAAACGACCGCGCTTCCTGGCCTCTCATTTACCTTCATTTCGATTTCAAAGATAATAGCCCCGAACTCCTCGCCGCCGCTTGGAAGATCCTGGGCCGTTACCAGCCGTGGCTCACCACCGCCGTGAAACCCGCGGACCCCAACGCCGCTGCTTCCGCCGCACCCCTCGCGGTAGGTCCCATCATGGCGCTCACGGAAGATTCCGACGCTCAGGAAGCCGTCTTCTACACGCCAATTCCCGTCGGCGGCAAGCTGCTGGTCTTCGGTTCCGCCCACACCGTGGCGCCGCCCCCGAACCTCACCGTCCAGCAGCGCATCGATCTTGCTGTCTCCACCGCGCCCGAACTGATGCTGACCGAACACCCCACCGCTTACCGCCGCTGGTGGAACAACTCCTGGTTCGAGGTCGAAAAAGGAGGAGCGCGCCAAGCCGCCGATTGGACTCTCCAAGATGCCGCCCGCCTCAAATCGCTTGTCGATCATTCCCACCGCATGGGCTTTCAGATTCGGTTCTACTGCCTGGACGGCTTCACCCCCGAACAGAACCAGGGCTGGGACGCCAACTACAACTTCGGATCTCTCACCGCCGCACGGCGCCGCTGGACCGCCGCGCGCGATGCCGGCGTGGACTTTATTGCCACCGATCAGCCCGAGGAGCTGGCACGCGCTATCCGCCCATCCGTCTTTCAAACCAGTCCCGGCACATTACTCCTGGGAGGAGGCAAAGACCTGGAGGAAGCCTTTCGCTGGCTCATTCGCAAAGCGGATTACGGTGACATCGTCGTCCTGCGTGCATCCGGCGGAGACGCCTACAACGCCTATATCCGCGGGCTCGCGCCTGTCCACTCCGTCCAGACTCTAAAGATAGATAGCCCCGAACTGGCCCGCGATCCCGCAACGGTGGAAACCATCCGAAACGCCAGCGCAGTCTTCATCGCAGGCGGCGATCAGGGCGCCTATGCCCGCCTCTGGAAGTATTCTCCCGTCGCGAGCGCGATTGATTCCGTCGCCAGCAAAGGAGCGCCGGTCGGCGGAACCAGCGCCGGTCTTGCCATCCTGGGCGGTCTCGCCTTTACCGCCCGCCAGGACACCATCACCTCCGCCGATGCCCTCGCGAATCCGTTCGACCCGCGCATTACCCTCGAAAACGGTTTTCTCACCATGCCTTACCTGGGCGGCGTCATCATGGACAGCCATTTCTCCCAGCGCAACCGCATGGGCCGCCTGCAGGTGTTCCTTGCCCGCGCGCTCGAAGCTCATATGGTTTCAGAAGCCCGCGGCATCGGCATCGATGAGCAAACCGCGGTGCTGGTGGAAGCCGGCGGCACGGCCACCGTCGCGGGGATAGGCTCGGCCTACTTTCTCCGTTCCGCCACCCCGCCTGAAGTCTGCAAACCCAACACTCCTCTGATCTTTCGCGGTCTTCAGACTCTGAAGCTCGGGCCGGGTCAGCGGTTCAATTTAACAACCTGGACTGTTGTAAAATAAAAGAGCCTCATAAGGAGCCCCGTTGCGTCTCCGATTCACTTTCGTTTTTCTTCTCGGTTCCATTCCTGCCCTCGGCGCCGTCGATTTTAACCGCGACATTCGCCCCATCCTTTCGGACAACTGCTTCACCTGCCACGGCCCGGACGAAAAACGCCGCATGGCGAATCTCCGGCTCGATCAAAAGGAGGGCGGCGCCTTCCACCTGATCACGCCGGGCGATGCGGCCCACAGTAAGCTCTATGCCCGCATCAGCACAGATAAGAAGGCGATGCGCATGCCGCCTCCCTCCGCGAACGTGCAGCTTTCGCCCAAGCAGATTGCGCTCATCAAAGAGTGGATCGACCAAGGCGCCAAGTGGGACCTTCACTGGGCCTATGTTCCTCCCAAGCGTCCGGAGCTTCCGGTTGTAGCGAATAAGACTTGGGTCCGCAATCCGATCGATCAGTTCCTCCTGGCCCGCCTGGAAAAAGAGAATCTGCATCCTTCCCCCGAAACCGATCGCGCCACTCTGCTCCGCCGTGTTTCGCTCGACCTTACCGGCATCCCTCCTACCCTTGCCGAGCTTGACGCATTCCGCTCCGACAAATCCGCGGGCGCGTACGAGAAACAGGTCGATCGCCTGCTCCGCTCGCCCCGCTATGGCGAGCGCATGGCGATGCAGTGGCTCGACTTGGCCCGCTATGCCGACACGCACGGCTATCACATCGACAGCCACCGCGATATGTGGCATTGGCGCGATTGGGTGATCCAATCGTACAACCGCAACCAGCCATTCGACCAGTTCACCATCGAACAACTGGCGGGCGATTTGATTCCGAACGCCACCCCCGAACAGCGCCTGGCTACCGGCTTCAACCGCAATCACATGATCAACTTCGAAGGCGGCGCGATCCCGGAAGAGTACCAGACTGAATACGTGATCGACCGCATCGAAGCGACCTCAACCGTTTGGATGGGAACCACCATGGGCTGCGCCCGTTGCCACGATCACAAGTACGATCCCATCAAGCAAAAAGAGTTTTATCAGTTCTACGCCATTTTTAATAGCATCCCGGAAAAGGGGCTGGATGGGCGCCGCGGGAACGCGGAACCCGTGATGCAGTTGCCCTCCGCGCAACAGGCTTCGCGCCTGGAGCAAGTCACGCGCGATCTGGCCGCCCGTCAGCAGATCCTGAATGAGAAGGAGGTTGCCGCGGCGCAGTCCAAGTGGGAACTCACCGCGCTCGCCGGTCTCAAACGCCCGAACCGCCAAGGCCTGTTTGCTCACTATGACTTTGACGGTGGTCTTGCCGATTCTTCCGGCAACGAACAGGACGGTCGATTCCTTTCCGGCGATCTGACTTATCCCGTCGGCGTCATCGGGAAAGCGGGAGAATTCGACGGTCAAACTCATGCGGACCTAGGCTCTGTGGGAGCATTCGACCGCGGCGCGCCCTTTGCTCTCGCCGCCTGGCTTCGCACCAATGACCGCGAGCCCATGACTGTTCTTCAGAAAGTCGATCCCGCGACCCGCCGTGGCTACGAAATCGCCTTCGACGAAGCAATCCCTATCGGTGATCTGCGCCGCGGCGCCCGCCTTCTGGTGCGTCTTCAAGGCGACAAACCGGCCGATTCACTCGAGATTCGCACCAAACGGCGGCTTCCCACTTCCTCTAAGGACCCTGACACCGGCCGCCCCTGGTATCACGTGACGGCAAACTACGATGGCGCGGATCTGCAACTCTACGTCAACGGGGTTCTTGAACCGGTCGATATTCTAAAAAATCATCTTACTGGTTCCTTCGCCAACGCAGGCACTCTGCAAATCGGCAACAAGGCGTTGGGCAAGCCGTTTAAGGGTCAAATCGACGACCTTCGGCTCTACAGCCGGATCCTGACGCCCGCTGAAATCGAGATACTCGCACGGCAGGAACCGGCCCGGGCCATTCTCACTGCCGCGGAACCGAAACGCATTAAAGAACAAAAGTTGCGCTTGCGCGATTACTTCCTCACCGAGGCCGCACCCGATGCGTTTCGCGCGGCTTGGAGCGACAGCAAACGCCTGAAGGCGGAACGGCAGGAGTTGGAAGACGTCATCCCGACCTCCATGGTGATGGCGGAAATGCCGAAGCCCCGTGAAACCGCCATTCTGGGCCGCGGAGATTATCAGAATCGCGGTGAGATCGTTCAGCCGGGGGTGCCTTCCATGCTTCCGCCGCTGCCGGCCGGGGAAACGGCAAACCGGCTTACCCTCGCCAAGTGGCTGGTTTCTCCGGGACACCCGCTTACCGCGCGTGTCGCTGTCAACCGTTACTGGCAGTTGTATTTCGGCGCCGGTCTGGTGAAAACCGCCGAAGACTTCGGTTCCCAGGGGGAAGCGCCGTCCAACCCCGAACTCCTCGATTGGCTTGCCACTGAGTTCATTCGCACCGGATGGGACGTGAAAGCGATGCAGAAGCTGATCGTTATGTCCGCCGCCTACCGGCAGTCTTCCCGCATTACTCCGGAATTACTGGAACGCGATCCCGATAACCGCCTCATCGCGCGGGGACCGCGGTTCCGTCTTCCCGCCGAAGCGGTGCGCGACAACGCCTTATCGGTGAGCGGTCTGCTGAAAGAGCGCACCGGGGGACCGAGCGTATTCCCTTATCAGCCCGCCGGTCTTTGGGAAGACACCGCGTTCGGAGATGTGTATTCCGCGCAGTCCTACAGCCCCAGCCATGGCGACGACCTTTACCGCCGCAGCATGTATACGTTTTGGAAGCGCACCAGCGGCCCGCCTTCCCTGATCACCTTCGATGCGCCCGATCGCGAGAAGTGCACGGCCCGCCGCACCCTCACCAACACGCCGCTCCAGGCGCTGGTTCTATTGAACGACCCCACCTACGTCGAATCCGCCCGCTTTCTCGCGCAACGAATGCTTCTCGAAGGCGGCTCGGACAACGGCAAGCGGATCCGGTATGGCTTCCGCCTCGCCACCGCCCGTATGCCGAGCGCGGAGGAAGTGCAGGTGCTCCGGGATTTAGAGGAGCGGGAGCTGGCAACGTTCCGGCATAGTCCGGACTCGGCCAGGAAGTTCGTCAA
>JALYXI010000162.1 GCA_030947245.1 Acidobacteriota bacterium | reverse complement strand
CTGCTACAAATCGAACGCGAAAGGGCACGCAGATACAAGCCTGATGAATTCCTATTCGAGCGTCACGTATTCTTCCTCGACGCAAGCACAGGTCAGGTTTACCGGCGGCACGTCCAATCCGTTAGTTGAGACAAAGATACCAACTGTGATTTCGTGGGATATGAATGTGATCATTGACGATACGAATCCGCAATCACCACAGGCAAATGTGAATTACAACCATACCTGCTATCCGGCGCACATCGTAGAGGTAAACGGGCAATGTGTTTATGAATACCGCCCGCCCTATAACCACGATGGCTACATAGGTGCATGCTTGACTCAGGATTCGGAAAAGTTACCGGACAATCCAGCGGGGTTACGGTGCTGGTCGACAGCGTCACTTCCTCGAGCTGTCCTGCTCAATGACAAGATCACGTTTCTTCTTTTTCCAGGTTCAGCCATGCGAATGAAATTACTCCAGGTAAGCTTTCTTTTTCTCGTAGCGTTCTCCGGGATTTGCTGTGCCGAGGAGCGGGCGCACGACACGTTTCTTTCGCTAATCAATCAGCCTGACGACAGCAAGCTCCCGAATATAGCTGATACCGTTATGGGGATGTATGCCGGGAACTTGACCGTAGAAGAGGTACGTGAGGCGCTGCCCTTGGCCCGCCAATGCCTTCTTTCGCCGCGGGAGAGCTTGCATGCATATGGCATTGACTTTATGTTCACAGTCGCGATGCGCTCTGACTCTTCCGAGCTGCTGGATCCATACTTGCACGATATTCCGCCACTGTTTAGGAGCGCTGATCCTGCGATGAAGCGCGCTGCGTTCGGCCTCTTTGCTTACCTCAATCCAAAGCCGTCTCCAAAAGCGGTGTCCCTGCTTGCTCCACATTTGGAGGACAAGACAAATACGCCGGAAAACACGGAAACCATCGCTGCAACGCTGCTTCGGTCGTCTCCGGATTCCGGGATGATCCATTTTGTTTTGGCCGCAATGAGCAACAAGGGCGATGCACGGCTCAAGCGTTTGGTGATTGAGGCTTTAGGGGCGAATCAGATTCAAGCCGAGGAGTCTTTAAAAGTCATCCACGAAGGCCTTACCGATGCTAGCATGAATATTCGCCGCACTTCAGTGGAAGCGGTATCGAGAATGCCGAAAAATGTTCAGGACGGATTCTCGGCGGATCTGCATAAGCTGGTAGGGAACCCTGATGAGAACGCGGAAACGCGTTCCCTAGCGCTGGCAGTGCTGACGGGGAGTCATAATTAGTCTTCTCCGTATTTGCATGACCTGCGCGATGAACATTAAGACCATCAGCGCCATCAGAGAACCACGGACGAAAGGGGGCGCTGCCTCTCTGGGACAGTACAAGCCGGCATCCCTGATCTGTATTGCGCTGTTGAGCATCTTGAGTTCTCTTGCGTTCGGCCAATCTCCTTCGCCAACTGTACACCTCACAGACCTGACGCAGGGGAGCGGGTATTACTTCGTTGGAGACAGCTACCGGGTGACAGTGAACGGGCCGCCCCACAAAATTGTCTCGTTGAAAGTGAATGGGGGGCCAGCAAGGTCTCAAAAGGGATGGGTGACTAACGGCCAGGGAGTCCTGGTAATTTCCGCAACGTGGGCCGCTGCCGACATAGGTGCATATTCACAGGTCTGGTACGTTGGGGACGTGCCCGCCGCCCCGAATCTCCTATTCTCCGTGCTGAATCGAAACGACACTTCCGGGCCGGTGAGCATACCCAATTCGTTCAACGCTGAACCGGCAATATTGCCTTGCCTGGATATCACAGGGAACTGGATCATTACTCCTCAGTCGGGAAGCGGCGGCGCTGAGTGGGACTTCATCCAAACTGGAAACAGCATTCGAGGAACCTCGTACGTAAACTCGAAATGTGGCGTTACTTCCAGTCCCATTAGCGGGTACATCAGCGGCAGCATTTTCATCCTCAGCATCAGTGCGAATTCCGCTTGTGGGGTCAAGGCGGAGTCGGCCACCGTTTCGGTTACCGGAAGCGCGTGCACTATCGGCTCCGGTACTATCTCTCCGGGCGGCAGGGCGATCCAATTAAAGCCAAAGACTTCTCGTTACTAGCCCACCTGCTAAATTTTTTGAGAATGCCCGGGGGCTTCCCCCACCATAACCTCAAAGCCGCAGGAATGCCTTAATGAGAATCCCTCTTCTAATCAGGGGGCGTGTCACCCACGCCTCCTCTGCGGATTTGCCTAGCCGCGGGAAGCGAGGATTCCTCTTCCGCCCTTCACCCCCGTTCCGAAGCCCCTTACCGCATCCATCGAAAATCGCCGTTATCTCTCAGCGCTTCCAAACCGGAAGCCGCGTCCGTTCTTTCACTACTCACGATTTCGTCGCGCTAGCCGCATACCGCCCGGAGATTCTGGCCGGATCTCTGGAGACTCTGCGCGAAGTCCCACAGCCGGTCTGCGTGTCGAAGGCGCTGGTCATTTTTTCGAACTCCGCCGCTGAGCTTCTTGGCTCAGAAGATCGCGACTGGTTATGGCAAAACTTTGCCGTGCCGGTTTTTGAACAGGTTTTGGATGCCAGGGGCCGCGTCTTGGCGGAGGAGTGCGAAGCACACTCGGGGCTGCATGTTCTAAGCGAGCGGTCCTGGACCGGTATGCTCTCCACCGCGGAATGCGATTGCGGGCGGCTGGAACCACGGTCTGCCGAAACCAGCTTGCGCTAATCTGACAGTTTGGGAATGAAGCTGGGGAAGATCGCCGCGGCGCTGGATTGCTTGGTAGCCGGCGACCCGGAACAGGAGATTACCGGCGTCGCCAGTTTGGATTCGGCAAAACCCGGCGAACTCACGTTTCTGGCCAACCCGAAATACGCCGGACGTGTAAAAAACACCAAAGCCGCGGCAATTGTAGCGGCGCAGGCCGTACCTGGTCCCCTTGCTACGTTAATTTCGAAGAACCCATACCTGGATTTTGCCCGCGCGCTCCAGTTCTTTTACCAGCCTCCTCGTCCTGCTGCCGGAATCCATCCGGCCGCCGCGATCGCTCCCACCGCAACGGTCGGCGAAGGCGCGTGCATCGGGGCCTTTTGTGTCGTTGGCGAACGTGTACAACTTGGGCGCAATGCGGTGCTGCATCCTCATGTGGTGCTCTACGAAGGCGCGCGCATCGGCGATAACTTCCTGGCTCATTCCCACTCGGTGGTGCGCGAGTTTTGCCTTGTGGGCGATCGTGTAACGCTTCAGAACGGCGTCGTCGTGGGTGGTGATGGTTTCGGATTCGCGCGGCGTTCCGACGGTTCACACGAAAAGATTGTGCAGTCCGGCATTACGGTCATCGAAGACGATGTGGAAATCCAAAGCCTCACTTCGGTGGACCGCGCCACGGTGGGCGAAACGCGGGTAAAGCGCGGCGCGAAAATAGATAGCCTGGTTCAGGTAGGGCACGCGTGCGTGATCGGGGAAGACAACATTATCTGCGCGCAGACCGGCTTGGCCGGCAGTTCGATTCTGGAGCGCAATGTACTCTTGGCCGGGCAGGTTGGTATTTCAGGCCATCTGACCATCCATGAAGGAGCGACCATCTACGCGCAAAGTGGAATCGGCGGAGACGTGCCGGCAGGGGCCAAGATGTCGGGCTCTCCCGCGTTCGCCGCTGGCGAGTGGCTGCGCGCCATTACCGCGTTCCCGAGGCTTCCGGAAATCCTGAAAGCATTGCGCGGCCTGACCCGCCGGATCGAGAAACTAGAGCCCAAATGACACGTCCTCCCCTGGCTTATCAGAACGAAGAATTCGTCACTGGCCCGGCCGGCCGGCCGCTCCGGATTCTCTCGGAATACCTGGAGCCCCTCTCCCACTTCCGTCGCCAGAACATCCGCGATACAGTCGTGTTCTTCGGTTCCGCGCGCATTCGCGAGGATGGCCCTCTCGGGCGCTATTACCAGGATGCCCGGACACTGGCGAAGCTGATTACCGAGTGGGCCGAGGCACATTCCGGAGCATCCCACCGATTTGTAGTTTGCACGGGAGGAGGACCGGGCATCATGGAAGCCGCTAACCGCGGGGCTTCTGAAGGAAACGGCAAAACGATCGGCCTGAACATCGGCCTGCCATTCGAACAATTTCCCAATCCGTTTATCACCTCGGAACTGAGCTTCGAATTCCACTACTTCTTCATGCGGAAGTTCTGGTTCGCCTATATGGCTAAGGCCCTGGTTGTCTTCCCGGGTGGATTCGGAACCATGGATGAGTTGTTCGAGATTCTGACTCTGGCGCAGACGCAGAAGATTGCGAAGAAGATGCAGATCATCCTATATGGGTCGGAGTTCTGGAAGGAAGTTGTGAATTTCGAGGCTTTGGTAAAGTACGGGACTATTTCGAAAGAGGATATGGAGTTATTTCAGTTCGCCGACAGTCCGGAAACGGCATGTGCCATGTTGAAGCGGCACTTGACCGAACATGCCGGGGAAGGGCCAAGAGAAACCCCGGCCATCGCGCATACCGCCACGCCCGATGCCGGGGTTTCTAGTACTGTGGAAAACAGCTTAGGTGTTACCGGTGACTTTGTCCCAACCATGACGGACTGAGTCTTTAAAGCTGTCCCAAGTCCCTTCGCCCCGCTTCTCCCAGTCCGTGCGT
Organism: Acidobacteriota bacterium; assembly: GCA_030947245.1. Classification (GTDB taxonomy): domain Bacteria; phylum Acidobacteriota; class Terriglobia; order Bryobacterales; family Bryobacteraceae; genus JALYXI01. The sequence continues at coordinate 6,935 of JALYXI010000162.1, read as the reverse complement.
GCGGAGCTTTCGACATCGCTCCAGCTCTTGCCGCGATACTTGGGATTGTTAGCCAGTTCGGAACCGTACTGGTAGGCCGGAGCATACGTGTCGTAGTTCTTACCGGTTGAAGCGTAATTCTTTTGGAAGTGCTCCGCTCCAATCTTCTCCGTATTTACTTCCGTATGGCGAACGGTGCCGCGAACAGTTTCGGTGCGGTCGATCGCTTCTTTTCCGACGACAACTTCCTCAACCACACGGGCGCGCTTTCCGACCACTGGTTCCTCAGCCGTCTCCCGCACCTCAATGGTGCCTTCCTTGAAATTCGCCATATCGGCTTGCGTAACGTCGCGGTTTACAGGGCGGCGTTCCACCTTTACGTGCTCTTCACGAAGGTTTACCTTTTCTTCCACCGGGGTTTCCACCATGTGAGAGAACACGCGGACTCCGCCACGTGCCACTTGGCGCTTACCGACTTCCAACTCTTCCTTCACAATCGGGATCGTGCCTGATTCTTTTCCGGTGGTCGCACCACGGGTCGTCGCTCCCGCGGTAGAACGCGCGGATTCCTTTCCAGCGCTACCCGCCCACGAAGCACCTGCGGCTGCTGTGCCCGTTCTCGCGGTATTACCCGAGCCGTCCTGTTCGTCTACGTTCTCAGCCCCGAAATTCTCGAGTAGATCCGCGGCGGCGTGTGCGCGGTCATCCGAGGTCTTGACCAACACCAGAGCTTCGCCCTCTTTTACTCGTCCCGCGTAGTGTTGCGCATCTGCCTCGGGAACGCCAATCGAGGTCATGGCTCCGATCAGTCCGCCGGCTGCCGCACCAATTCCCGCTCCGGTCAACGCAGCAGCCAGCGGGCCCATAGCAATGATGGGACCGATTCCAGGAATAGCCAGCGCGACTAATCCAAGCGCCAAGCCAGCGGCTCCGCCGATAGCAGCGCCTGTGCCGGCGCCTGATGCGGTATTGCCCGCGGTCTCTCCTGCCGTACCGCTGGCCGTACCGCTTCCCATGTTGCTGTATGCACCTGTGTGGTCGTTTGCCACGACACTTACGTCAGAGCGTGAAAACCCCTGATTCTCCAACTGCCGCGCTACCTGCTCTGCCTGGGTATAATCCTGAAACACTCCTACAACCGTTTTCGACATGGTTTTTTCCTCTGATGTGAATTTAAGAATTCCGCCGGGTGGGGAAAACGCGGTCCAGAACGGAACCTCCCGCGGGCGGGCGCGGCGATTCCACTACTTCTTCCGAATGTTGTCCGAAACGCTCAACTTGCACATGCTCTTCGCGCAGCGTTGCCTTCTGCGGCTGGCGAACTGTTTCGCGTGTCTTCCGAATATGAATCTCTTCTTTCAAAAATAACCGCTTCTCTACAAAGAGCTGCTCTTCCAAGACAGGAACGATCATCAAATCGCCTTCATGGCGAACCGGAGGAGCGGAATCGACCATCTTGTTTACAGCGACGCGAGTAACTTCAGCACTCTCGTAAAGTAACGGCTGGTCCACAAGCTGTTCTTTCTCGGTGACGGTCTTATGAATCCGAACGCCGCGTTCTGTAGAAACTTGGCGTTTGCTGACGGTAAGCTCCTCCGCAAAGACCGGGATCACCTCTTCTTCGTTTTTGATTTTTTCTTCCATCGAGTTCTTCCGGACCTCACGTGCGCATGATGCAACCCGTCCTCCAGTTTGTGGTGAATTTGTAGCGAATCGAACAGTAACTAACCGAAAGATGCCCGGTTGCGAAACCGTTATCCGTTGGCATACACTACTGGTTCCATGGCACAGTTTTTTGGCCGTTCATTTTGGTGCCGTTTCCCGGCCACAGGTTCGGCAGCGCGAGTGGCGCTGGCGTAATCCAGCTAAGGTTCAATAAGACCGGCCCACTCGAAAGAGTGGGCTTTTTTCATTTGGGAGAAAAGCAGAATGATCATTTCGATGAAGCCGCATGCAACCCAGCAGGAAATCGAGCACGTATGCGAACGGATCCGGGAATACGGGTACCGGGTGCATTCCATCGCAGGCGAGGAGCGATGTGTGATCGGCGTCGTGGGGACAGGCGACGTGACCGCCTGCCTGGAGTCGCTGGAAGCGACGCCGGGCGTCGAGCGCGCGATGCGAATATCGGCGCCTTATAAGTTCGTCAGCAAAGAGTTCAAGAAAGACCACACGCAAATGCGCATTCACGGAACGGAGATCGGCGGTGAAGAATTCGTCGTGATGGCCGGACCGTGCTCCGTGGAATCGGAGCACCAGATTATGCAAACCGCGGAAGCTGTAGCAGCAGCGGGCGCCACCATTCTGCGCGGCGGAGCGTTCAAGCCGCGCACATCCCCGTATGACTTCCAGGGAATGGAGACCGAGGGACTCAAGCTGCTGGCCAAGGCGAGACAAGCGACGGGCCTTGCCATCATCACAGAGGTGATGAGCGACAAAGACGTGGAGTTGGTAGCCGAGTACGCGGACATCATGCAGGTAGGCGCGCGCAATATGCAAAACTTCTCGCTATTGAAAACTTTGGGGCGGTGCGGGCGGCCCGTGATGCTGAAGCGGGGCATGAGTTCCACAATTAAGGAACTGCTGATGTCGGCCGAATACGTGACAGCGCACGGCAATCCGGATGTGCTGCTATGCGAGCGCGGAATCCGGACCTTCGAGACAGCGACCCGCAACACCTGCGACATCTCGGCGGTTCCTGTTCTGAACGAGCTTACGCATTTGCCGGTGATTTTGGACCCCAGCCATGCGACGGGTAAGCGCAGCCTGGTACCGCCGCTGGCGCGCGCTGGCGTGGCGATTGGCGCGGATGGCCTGATTGTGGAAGTGCATCCGAACCCCGAAAAGGCAGTCAGCGATGGAGCGCAATCATTAACACTGCCGCAGTTCGGGGCCATGATGCGGGAGCTTGCGCCCTACATTGCGCTCTGGAAGGAGGCCAGGGCCTCCGTCTCCGCAGTGGCCGTGTAAGATGCGCGGCATAGCTGCGGTAGCGGTGCTGCTGGTCTGCGCCGGGTGCCGGAACCGGCCGGAAACCGCGGCCGAATTGCTGCGGCGGTTACCGGCGGAAGATGCCACCCTGGTGGGCATCGACGTGGACGCATTGCGGCGCGGTGGCATCCTGAAATTGCTCGAATTGAGCAAACAAGCCGCGGAGCCGGAGTATCTTGCATTCTTGAATGGTACCGGTTTCGACTACCAGCGCGATCTGGATCTGGTCCTCGCGTCCTTCACGCCGGCCGGCGCGTTCATGGTGCTGCGGGGGCGATTCGACTGGCCGAAGCTGGAAGCCTATGCCAAGGGAAACGGCGGGTCCTGTTACAACAAGCTTTGCCGGATGCCGGGCAGCGTTCCGGAACGGCGCATTTCGTTTCTGCCTGTTTCAAACACGGTGATGGCGCTGGCGGTCAGCACGGACGATCTGGCTGCATCGCGAATCACCAAGCCCGGTCCGGCGCGCTTGGCCGAAGTTCCCGCGCAGCCGGTTTGGTTGAATGTCCCCGGCAGTGTTCTGCGCAAATCCTCAATTTTGCCACCGGCCACACGGATCTTCGCGGCCGCTCTGGGTGCAAGCGATCAGGTGACCGCGACGCTCGGCCCGGCTCCGGACGGCGGCTACGAAGCCAAGCTGACCGCCAACTGCAGAACCGCCGAAGACGCTCATAGGATAAGCGCCCAAATGACGAGCCTTACCGGAATGTTGAAGAGCCTGGTGGGACGCTCCAAGAAGGAAGATCTTGCCAGTGTTCTGGCAGCGGGCGCGTTTTCCCAAACAGGAACGAACATGAACGGTTACTGGACGGTGCCGAAAGGGCTGCTTGAGAGCCTCGCGCAATGAAGGGCCGGGTTGTGGTGTGCGGGAATGTGGTGCTGGACATAGTGGTCCGGCCCGTTCAGGAGCCGCTTGGCTGGGGCGCCACGACAGTGGTCGAGAGCATCGAACAGCATCTGGGCGGCAATGGCGGCAGCACCGGTTACACGCTCGCGAAACTGGGTGTCCCGGTTACGCTTATGAGTCTGGCGGGGCAAGACGCAGCCGCGGAGCAGGTGCTCGAGCGCTTGCGCGGTGTTGGCGTGGAGTGCGCGGTCACGCAAGGACCGCTTGCGACTTCCGTATCCGTTTCGCTGGTGGAACCCGGCGGACGGCGGGCTTTGCTGTACCAGTTGGGCGCAAGCGCCGGAGACTTTCCGAAGCCGGTGCGCTTTGGGAAAGATGCCGCTCACTTTCACCTTGCGGCGGTGTACCGCATGCGGGATTTGCGCTGCTCCGGCCCCTCATTCCTGCGGGTGGCGAAGGAGGCGGGGCTGTCCACTTCTGTGGATACGCAGTGGGATCACCTGGGTGAGTGGCTCCCTGTGTTGGAGCCTGCGCTTCCCTGGACGGATTTGCTGTTCGTGAATGAGGACGAGGCGGCGGAGTTGACCGGCATCAGGGAACCCGCGGCCGCGGCGCTGGCCTTGCGGGATCTCGGAGCGCGGGAAGTGGTCGTGAAACTGGGTGAGCGGGGGTGTTTCGCTTCCACGGCCCAGGGAGATTTTTACTCGGACGCGTTGAAGGTGAATGCTGTAGATACCACCGGTGCGGGCGACTGCTTTGTAGGCGCCTACCTGGCCGCGCTTCACGGTGGCGAGCCGCACCGGGAAGCTGCGGCGTTTGCGAACCGGATCGCCTCCTTAGCGGTTCAGGCGCTCGGCGCGACCGCCGGTTTAGATGCGCTCTAGCTCGTCGTAGGCCTTCAGTGTCAGGAAATCGACGAAATCGGGAGGGGTGGCGATTTCCCCAAAGAGCTTGGCCGCGGGTTTTGCGCCGCCGATCTCTGCGATCAGGTGTTGGACCAGGTTGCTGGTGACCGTCCGGCCGTCTTTGAGCCTCGCGCCGTAGCGGGCCCATTGCCAGATTTGGGCGCGGCTGATTTCGGCTGTGGCGGCGTCTTCCATCAGATTGTAAATGGGTACGGCGCCCGAACCGCGGAGCCAGGCCTCCAGGTATTGGATGCCGACGTCGATGTTCAGGCGAAGTCCTTCTTCCGTGATGGCGCCTTCGGGGACCGCGAGCAGATCATCGGCTGTGATGTCGACCGGGGCTCGCTTTTTCGCGATCTGGTTCGGCTCCGGCATGTATTCGTCGAAGACCTGTTTCGCCACGGCGACGAGGGCCGGGTGCGCGACCCAGGTTCCGTCGTGACCTGCCAAAACTTCCCGCAGCTTGTCTTCGCGGACTTTCTCGAGCGCGCGATTGTTGGCTTCGGGGTCGTTTTTGATGGGAATCTGGGCTGCCATTCCGCCCATGGCATGGATGCCGCGGCGATGACAGGTCTGGATCAGCAGATCCACGTAGCTCTTCAGGAAGTGAACTTTCATGGTCACTTCGGCGCGGTTCGGTAGCGTATAACCAGGCAGATTGCGAAGCTTCTTGATGTAGCTGAAGATGTAATCCCAACGTCCGCAATTCAGTCCGGCGGAGTGGTCGCGCAGTTCGTACAGGATCTCGTCCATTTCGAAGGACGCGAGAATGGTCTCAATCAAAACAGTGGCGCGAATGGAACCTTGAGGGATGCCGAGGAAGTCCTGGGCGAACACGAAGACGTCATTCCATAGGCGCGCTTCGTGGTGACTTTCGAGTTTGGGCAGATAGAAGTAAGGTCCGGAGCCGTTGGCCAGCAAAGTTTTCGCATTGTGAAAAAAGTACAGGCCGAAATCGAAAAACGAACCCGCTATCGGATGGCCATCCACCAGGAAGTGCTTTTCGATGAGATGCCAGCCGCGCGGGCGGACCATCAGCACTGCGGGGTTCGGATTGAGTTTATACTGCTTGCCTTCGGGGCTGGTCAATTCAATCGTGCGGTTTACGGCGTCGTATAGGTTCTGCTGGCCTTCGACCACATTGCGCCACGTGGGGGAGCTGGCGTCTTCGAGATCCGCCATGAAGACCGTGGCGCCGCTGTTGAGCGCGTTGACGATCATTTTGCGATCGCAGGGCCCTGTGATTTCCACGCGGCGGTCCTTCAGATCGGCGGGAATGGGCGCCACCTTCCAATCGTCCGCACGGATGCCTTCGGTCTCGGTCAGGAAATGGGGCAACTCGCCGGCATCGATTCCCCGCTGGCGTTCCACGCGGCGCTCCAGCAGTTCCCGGCGGGCAGGCTCGAACCGCCGCGAAAGCTCCGTCAGGAACGCAGTGGCTTCAGGGCTGAGAACTTCCACTAATTCATCCCACACATGCCGGGTCTTTGGCACATTCCGCCGCCGCAGGAGGGCGCCGCGGGTTCGGAGCTTACGCCATTGGCGCGGGCGGAAAAGGTGGAGTATTCCTGGCTGAGGTGGCGCTCGCCGCAGGCGGGACAGCTTAGCTCGCTCTGATTGTCTGAGCCGCGGACCAGCTTTTCAAATTTCGCTTCGCAGGATTCGCACTTGTATTCGTAGATTGGCATAGGCTTACTCCACCAATAAACCACAGATCCGGTCGATCAAGACGCGCACATCCACTGAGGAACCGTTGTAGTTGTTGACCAAAATGGAGAATGCGAGCCGGTGACCGTTGCGGCGGATAGCGTAGCCGGAAAGGGCGCTGGCATGGCTGAGGGTTCCGGTCTTGGCGAAAACGCGGCCCTTGGCGCGGCCTTTTGCGAAACGAAGTCGAAGGGAGCCGTCGACGCCGGCGACGGGCAAAAGGCTGGCGAAATCGGCTGCATTGGGCAAGCGCGCCATGTAAGCGAGGAGTTCGACGATGGCGTGGGGGGTGACTACGTTCAGGCGGGAAAGCCCGGAGCCATCGTGAAGCTGTATTCCTCGGAATCGATTCCGGCTTCGGTGAGAAAAGCGGCCATCACCTTAAGCCCTTCACGGCGGCTTCCCTGCCCGGCTAGGCGAAGCAGCATTTCGGCATGCAGGTTCTGGCTTACTTTCGCAGTAATGCGCAGGTCTTCGATGAGAGAGGGCGAATCGTGTTGGGCGAG
>JALYXI010000161.1 GCA_030947245.1 Acidobacteriota bacterium | reverse complement strand
CGGTAAGGCCGACCGTCAAAAAAGTAAGGCGCGCGTTCCGGAGGAGCCGTATCCCCTCCGCCGGTGACGTGCGATTGCAAGTTGCTGTTGTCGGCTGCGCCGGCTTGTCCGAATTTCGGATATAACGTCATCACTGCCGAATTCTGCCGCTGTGTCACCACGTCCAGAAACGGCCGATTGGCGCCAAGCCGGGCCGCGTAACAGTTGCCCACGGTGCAGCGGGTATCCAGCGTCTGCTCTTCATAAGCCACCCAGTTCCCGTTCGCCCAGAAATAATGCGAGTTGAAGCTCAGGAAATCGGGTGGAATTGTCAATCCGGTTTCGTTCATGCCGTGTGGATCGGCGCTGAAATTCCAATACCAGACCGCACCGGCAGCGTAGTTAGTAGGGATTTGGTTTGCGCCACACACGGTAAAAAGCCGAGGGTTCGGACCCGTCGTGGAATAATTATGTTGCGGGCTGACATGGTTGATATCCCGCCACAGCGTGTAAATCCACGTACCCGGGGCCGCGCCCGGATCTTTTTTGATCAACATCGCTTGTTCGATAGGGCTGTTTGAAAACTGCGCCTGGGCCGCGAACCGGTCGCCGGGAAGCGCGGGCCCCACTTCGCCCGGGAGCCCGGTCTCCCCATCGCCATGGCTGGGACTCTGCGGTTCCGATGCCACCGTGACCATAGTGCAATTCTGCCCGGACACGCCGAACGGGTTTGCCGGGCAATTCTGCAGCGAACTTCCGGCATCCATTATGTTTGTGGTTCCATTGTCCCGCCCGTCGATCACCTGTACATAGTAAGGTCCCGATCCCGGGCTTGAATTCGTCCAGGCATAGGTGCTATTGCCGACCCAACCTGGAAAGTCCGACTCAACGCCTTTCACCGCGCACCAACGGCAACCTGGCCGCGCCCAGCCCGGGATTGCCGCCACCACGCAACCCGGATTTCCACTGCCGACGCAGCCTTTGTTCCCCGGCGGCCCGGAACTGGCTCCCCCTTCCGAATTCGATGTTGCCGAAGGATCAAACACTACAATCCAACCGATGGTGTTGGAGTACCCGCGCCAATATTGCGTAATGATGTGGCCGGCTCCATCGATGTCTTTAATACTTCCGTTTCGAAACTTGGATTTATCGAATGCCGGAGCATACGACGGATTCTGGGTAAACGCCTCGGTAAGCGACGGAATGTCCGTGCCCTGGGTTGCCGGTTGGATCACCAGGCACGGCTGCTGGTCGGTGTAGGGAACCTGATTGGGAGGAGACGTGTTGCAATTATTCAAACCCTGAAACAGCTTCATCCGCCCCGTTCCATTCAGATTTACCGGCTCAGAATGGTTTCCGAAGTATTTCACGGAAAAAACCGGGCCGTATCCCGCACAGTAGAACGTATCGGGATCTTTCGTATCGAAAATTTGCCCGCCCGTGGCAAGGCATCCTATATTCGGATTGGTATTCAGGTTTCCCATCAGGTGCGCTTCCCCCGATTCCATATCGATCCAGTAAAGAAATCCGTTGGGCAGAGCGCAGTTGTACCCCGGCCGGCCGGTGGGCCCGCTCACCGGGGTTGTGCCGCACAGCTTTGAGGTGCCTACAGTAAAGTCGTAATAGAAATTCGCTTCATAATTTACATATCCGTAATCCAGCGCGATCGTGTCGCTGCTCGCTGTTTTCTTGCGGAGCAGAATACCGAAGTTTGAAGCCACATAAGAGACCGGCTGACCATTGTTACTCGATGTGCAATTCGAATTAAGTGTGGCTGTCCTGGTGCTTTGCACGGAAGCAATGGTGTAATTAGCGCCATCTAACTGAATGCCGCTGCCCGTTGTCCACTGAGTGCCAAACAAATCTCCACCCGCAAATTGAATAGTGGGCGTGCCATTGCAAAACGCGCTGCCTCTCCGCGCTCCCTGAACAGTCCACGAGGGTAAGGCGGCCCCAGGCCATTTTTGCCAAAGATCTCCGGAATTCACAGTGCCGAGCGGGACATCGGCGACGGCGGCCTGCAATACAACCTCATATTGATCCGCGCCGTCATAGCAGTTCACGCCGTCGATCGTGAGGCATGCGATCACCTTTGCGTCTTCCGGATTGGCCGGCGCCGCGCCGCCCGGATTTACCGCGCCCACCAGATGCGCCTGATAATATCCATACGCAACGTGCCCATGGTCCGTGTAGGCCGTGCTTTGTCCATCCATGTATTCCGTATAGGGAGCAGCCGTGGGCGGAGTATTGCTCAACCCTAAAAACAGCGGTCCGGAGGTTCCCGCGACCGTAGTCATTTGCCCGTCCTGTGCCTGAAGATTCCCGAGGTTTTGCCAACTCGAACTCCGGGCTATGGTCAGCGGCGCCCCGTTTATAATTTGGTAATTATCGTTTCCGCTGGACAGCCGTTTCAACGCGAGACCGGTTTGCGGATCAATGACCTGCTCCGTACGGTCGTTGAGCGAGATGTGGGGCTGCGCGTTCGCCCCCGGTTTCAATGGGTCGCCCGGTTCGGCTTCCGCGTAACTGTTACCGAACGGAATCGCCATCGTATCGAAGTCGCCTTTGGCCACGCTTCCCGATTGCGGGCAGGTGATACGAAAATAATGACGCGTTTCGTTTTGCAGTGCGCGGGAATATCGCGTGCCATCCAGACCAATCTCCGCCGCCCTCTTGCCTATGACAAAAGAGCGCTCATTCCCCGCTGAAATGCTGCCTTGGCGGCTATCGCTCCAGGCGGATGCGAACTTCACGGGATCCACGTCGTTCACCAAAGGCCGGAAATTGCTATTTTCGCTTACCTCCACGGTACAGGCCGAATTGTCGGGCGCTTCATACCGGATGATCGCCTGAGTGGCGGTAACCTCGGTAACACTCACATTCTGGATCGCGGCCGCAAGTGCGCCGCCTGTGAAAAGTAAAAGGAGAAAGGTCTTTCCCATGCGTCTCGATTGGAGCATTCCCGATGAGCCGGCGCAGCGTGAAACAAGGCGCCCTTCCGGAAGAATCCTTTTCCGGATCTTCCGAACCTGGTTATTATTCAATATCTTACCGAAAGCAGTGGCCTTTTCATATTTTTTGGGAAGCTTGGTCACCAGACAATCGGCTGCGATGCATTCCCCATAGGTAGAGGTGTATACTGAAGGAACCGTTGCGCCGATTGCGCGCACGATCGTCTCACTCACTAATGTTCGACACTTTATCGGAAAAGCTGCAGAAAGTTTTCAAAAATCTGCGCGGTGAGGGGAAACTCTCGGCGGAAAACATGGAATCCGCTTTCCGGGAGATTCGTGTGGCGTTGCTCGAAGCGGACGTCCACTTCCGTGTTGTTAAGCAACTGATCGAGAGCATCAAGGAAAAGGCTCTCGGTTCAGAGGTTCTCCAGTCTCTTTCTCCTACCCAACAGGTTATCGGCATCGTTCGCGATGAACTCGTAAAGATTTTGGGTAGTCACGAATCCAAACTTCGCTTCTCGAACACGCCCCCCAGCGTCTTTCTGATTGTCGGCCTGCAAGGTTCCGGCAAGACTACCTCGACAGGCAAGCTCGCCCGCTGGCTGAGCAAGAACGGACACGCGCCGATGATGGTTTCGGTGGACGTGTACCGTCCGGCTGCCCGCGAACAGTTGCGCGTCCTCGCCCGCGAGATCAATCTCCCGATCTACCCCGGGGCGCCGGAAGAAAGACTTCCCCTGGAATTGGCCCGTTCGGCGCGGCGCGAAGCAACGAACACCGGCCGCGACGTGCTGCTTGTGGACACCGCCGGCCGTCTTCACATTGACGACGAACTGATGACGGAGCTGAAGCAGCTCAAAGAAAACCTGAATCCGGTCGAAATCCTGTTCGTCGCTGACGCCATGACGGGCCAGGACGCGGTGAAGTCCGCTGACGAGTTCCATAAGGCGCTCGGCATCACCGGCGTTGTTCTCACGAAGATGGACGGCGATGCCCGCGGCGGCGGCGCGCTTTCCATCCGCAGTGTCACCGGCCAACCCCTAAAGTTTGTTGGCGTGGGCGAAAAATCCGACGCGCTCGAACCCTTCTACCCCGATCGCGCCGCTTCCCGCATCCTCGGCATGGGCGATATGCTTTCTTTCATTGACAAAACGCGCGAAGCGTTCGATGAGAAGCAGGCGGAGAAGATGCAGCAGAAGTTGATCGATAACGAGTTTACCCTGGAAGACTTCCGCGATCAACTGAAGAGCCTGCGTAAGCTGGGCCCGCTGAAAGGCCTGCTGGATATGATGCCGGATATGGGCATCATGAAGGAATTGAAGAACGCCGAGGTGGACGAGAGCGAAATGACCCGGACCGTGGCCATCATCGATTCCATGACCGCCCGCGAACGCCGGAATCACATGATCATCAATGGCAACCGCCGCCGCAGGATTGCCCGCGGCTCCGGCGCGAGCGTGCAGGATGTCAACAATCTGCTGAAGCAGTATACCCAGGCCCGAAAAATGATGAAGAGTTTCTCCGGAGGCATGTTCGGCGGCGGGGGCGGTCCGCTCGGAGGCCCCATGGGTGGCGCGTTGGCCAAGAAACTCGGCAAGATGAAATTTCCCGGCATGCCCGGTTCACCAGGATTTTAAAGGATAATTTAAGTTCATGCTCATGATTCGTCTGGCGCGTTTCGGCGCCAAAAAGAAGCCGTTCTACCGCGTGGTGGTGATCGATAAGGAACGGGCCCGCGACGGGCGTAATCTGGAAGTGGTCGGCAACTACAATCCGCTCGCACATCCCGCGAAAGTGGTTCTGGAACACGAACGCATCAATCATTGGGTGAAGAATGGCGCCCAGATGTCCGGCACTGTGGCCCGCCTAGTAAAGACCAATCCGGCCGTAGAACCCGTTCCGGCGCCTGCGGCTTAAGTTCCCATGAAGAATCTCGTCGAGGCCATCGCGAAGGCTCTGGTGGACGATGCGGGCGCGGTGGAAGTGCAAGCGGGCGAAGGCGCCGCGGCCCACTCTCTGCGCCTCAGGGTCGCCCCGTCCGACCTCGGCCGGATTATCGGCCGGCAAGGCCGGACCGCGCGCTCCTTGCGGGTCATCCTCGCGGCCGCCGGTCTGAGGCATGACCAGCGTTACACGCTCGATATCGCCGAGTAATGGATTCTGCTTAATGGACCCGGACTGGGTCACTGTCGCGGTGCTTGGCAGACCCCGCGGAAACCGCGGCGAAGTTACCGCTATTCCCCTTTCCAGCGAACCCGCCCGCTTCGCTGAACTCTCTGAAGTGTTCCTGTTTGGCGCCGGAATGCGCGTCCGGGTGGAATCCGCTTGGTTCCATTTGGGTACCTTGGTCTTTAAATTTAGCGGTATCGATTCCATCTCCGATGCCGAAGCACTTACAGGCGCCGAAGTGCGCATCCCGTTCTCCGAGCGCCGCCCGCTCGAACCGGGACAGTATTATCAC
>JALYXI010000153.1 GCA_030947245.1 Acidobacteriota bacterium | reverse complement strand
TCCGGGCTCACCACCACCGCCCGCGCTATCTATTCCGTCCTGCTCTGGCAGATCACAGAGCGCCCGCTGCTGATCGTTACGGACGGCAACAAGCAAGCCGAAGCGCTTTTCGAGGCCATCGAAGCCTTCTACCCGCTCCTGGTTGCCTCAGGCGACCGCGGCCGTCCGCAACTGCTTCCCGCCATCGATGTGCTCCCCGGCCAAGCCATGTCGCCCCACGCCGAAATTTTGGAACGCCGCGCCGTCGGGCTTTGCCGCCTTGCCTCGGAGCGCGTGTCGATCACCGTCACGCCCGTCGCCTCCGCGCTCCTCCGCATCGAAAGCCCGGACTTCTACCGCCAGCTCTACACCACCCTTCGCACCGGCGACGAAATTCCGCTTGACGACCTGATCGCTCACCTGGAAAGCGTCGGCTACGAAAAGCGCGACCCGGTTGAAATGGTGGGCGAATATTCCATCCGCGGTGGCATTCTCGATGTCTTCTCGCCCGAAGCCGCGCAGCCGCTCCGCATCGAACTCTTCGGCGATCAGATCGAATCCATCCGCCGCTTCGAAGTGGAATCCCAGCGTTCCGTCCTGAAGCTGAACGAATGCACGCTTCTGCCCTTGACGGAATTCCAGAAATCCCGCCCGCTGCTGGCGGATCTCGCCAATAAGCTCCGCGAAGCGGGCATGCCATCCCGCGATCTTCCGGTTGACGGCCAGCCCTTCGCCGGTTGGGAGATGATGGCCCCGCTCGCCCGCAAGCGCCCGTCCACTCTCTTCTCGCTTCTGGATAAATCACTCATCGTTTGGGATGAGCCGGACCTCACCCGCAGTGCCGCCGAACGCATGTGGAAACGCCTTCTTTCGGAGGAGCGCCACCAGCTCTGCCCTCCGGGAAACGTCTTCCTCGAATGGGAAGAACTGCGGGATCGCACGTCGCATTCCGCGCAAATCGAAATGCGCGAGCTCGACACCGGCACAGGCGCTCTTCACATTTCCACGCGCCCTGCCATGGCGTTTCACGGCAACATGCCGGCTGCTATCGCGGAAGCCCGCACGCTGGTGGAATCCGGCCATCAGGTCGCCTTCTTCTGCAGCACCACGGGTGAACTCGAACGCGTCGCCGACATCTTTCATGAATACGGCGTCCCCTACCAGCTCGGTTTAGACCAGAACGAAACCACTCCGGAATACCTTGCCAAACGTCCCTACCTCGCCGGTTCGGTCGCCAACATCTATCTCATCCGCGGCGCCATCGCCCGTGGCGTCATCTTTACCGGCCAGAAGCTGGCGCTGTTCGGATCGGAAGACCTGTTCGATCCCTCCGAACTGGTGGCCAAACCCGTCACCGGCAAAGCTCATCTCACCACCTTCTCCGCGGATCAGTTCGATCTCAAGCCGGGCGACTACGTCGTTCACGCCGAACACGGCGTTGCCCGCTTCATCGGACTTCGCGAGATTCAACAGGGGGAAGCGCGCGGAGACTACATGGTCCTCGAATACGCCGGCGAATCGAAGCTTTACGTCCCGCTCACCCGCATGGATCTGGTGCAGCGATTTCGCGGCGCGGGCGAAGGCGCGCCGGCGCTCGACCGCATGGGCGGGGCCACCTGGACCAAAACCAAGTCCAAAGTCAAAGCCCGCATGCGCGACATGGCGGAAGAGCTGGTCAAGCTCTACGCTTCGCGCCGCTTGGCGGAAGGCTTCGCTTTTTCCCCTGACAGCAACTGGCAGCGCGAATTTGAAGACGCCTTTGAATACACCGAAACGCGCGATCAGAAATCCGCTATCCAGGACATCCGCCGGGACATGGAAAGTCCCCAGCCTATGGACCGCCTCCTCTGCGGCGATGTCGGCTTCGGCAAAACCGAAGTAGTGATGCGCGCGGCTTTCAAAGCCCTGGGCGATGGCAAGCAAGTCGCGGTCCTCGCCCCCACCACCGTTCTCGCCTTCCAGCATTTTGAGACATTCAAGAAGCGTTTCCAATCGTTCCCTGTCCGCATCGAAATGCTCAGCCGCTTCCGCAGCCCGAAAGAGCTGAAGGCCAGCATCGGCGATATCGCGGACGGCAAAGTGGATATCGCCATCGGCACCCACCGCGTCCTCTCGAAAGACGTTGAGTTCAAGGATCTCGGCCTCGTCATTGTCGATGAAGAGCAGCGCTTCGGCGTCAAACACAAGGAGCGTTTGAAAGACCTGAAGGTCAGCGTGGACGTGCTCACCATGAGCGCCACTCCCATCCCCCGCACGCTGCATATGTCGCTTCTCGGCTTGCGCGATATGTCCGTCATCGAAACGCCGCCGAAAGACCGCCTGTCGATCCAAACCGTGGTCGCGCCCTTTCAGCCGGACCTCATCAAGTCCGCCGTCGAACTCGAATGGCAGCGCGGCGGCCAGACCTACTTCGTCCACAACCGCATTGATACCATCTGGGAGCGCGCCGCTCTCGTTCAGGAGCTTGTTCCTGGCATCCGCGTCGGTGTCGGCCACGGGCAGATGGGCGAAGCCGCTCTGGAAAAAGTGATGTTCCAGTTCATGCATCACGAATTTGACGTCTTCGTGTGCACCACCATCGTCGAGAATGGCCTGGACATCCCGCTCGCGAACACAATGATCATTGAGAACGCCGAAAAGTACGGCCTTTCGGAGCTCTATCAGTTGCGCGGACGCGTGGGCCGTTCGAACCGCCGCGCGTATGCCTATCTTCTGGTCCCCGCCGATACTGAGCTTACCGAAATTGCCCGCAAGCGCCTCGCCGCGCTCAAAGAGTTCAGCGACTTAGGCGCTGGGTTCAAAATCGCCGCCCTCGATCTGGAACTTCGCGGCGCGGGCAACCTGCTCGGCGGCGAACAGCACGGCCATATCAATAGCGTTGGTTTCGATATGTACGTCCGCATGCTGGACGATGCGGTTCGCGAAATGCGCGGCGAAGAAGTAGCTCCTGAAATACACTCTTCGCTGAACCTCGGCCTCGATATTCGCATTCCCAACACCTACATCGGCGACGACAACCAGCGCCTCCGTGCCTATAAGCAGATCGCCGGCGCCAACAGTCCTGAAGCACGCGACAAAATCGAAAAGGAGCTCGAAGACCGGTACGGCCCTGTTCCGGACGAAGTGCGCAACCTGCTCGACTACTCCATGCTCAAGACCTCAGCCGAAAAGCTTGGCATCGAGAACATCGACCGCCGCCACAACGTTCTGAACATCAAGTTCCACGGGGAAACCAAAGTCGACGCCGGCCGCCTGATGCAGTTGGTCAGCGGCCGCCAGGGCGCCCAGTTCACCCCCGCCGGAGTCCTCCGCGTCCCCCTCGAAGGCCTGCTCGACGCTCCCGGCGTCCTCACATTCGTTCGCGAGCAGTTGCTAAGGCCTTTAGAGGTAGGATGACCAAGACGGAGACGGCTTTTTGCCGTCCGCCGCGCGGCGATTTTCGACAACTATCCCCGAGGCCCTCGAATCGGCTGAATTTCTACCAAAGCAGCTTCACGGTACTACATTCCTCTAACTCCACCAAAGCTCAGCGATAATAGACCTATATGTCCCCGAAGTCCTGGCTCGCACTCGCCTGCCTTTCCAGCGCCGCTTTTGCCGCGGAAGCCCCCAATATCCGTGTCATCGAAGAAATCGTCGCCAAAGTAAATAACGACATCATCACGCGCGGCGAACTCGAACGCACCCGCGTGCAGCTTGAAGCCGAATTGCACCAGCAGAAGAATCTCTCCGGCCCGGAGCTTGCCGCCGAAGTGCAGAAGCACCAGGCGGACGCGCTTCGCGATCAGATCGATCAACTCCTGCTCGTCCAGCGCGCCAAAGATTTGAACATCAATGTCGACCCCGACGTCACCCGCCGCCTCGCCGAGATTCAGGTCGAAAGCAAAATCACCGATCCCGATAAGTTCCACGAATGGGTGCGGCAGCAATCCGGTGGACAGTCCTTCGAAGACGTTCGCCAGCAGATGAAAAATCAAATCTCTACCCAGCGCGTCATCGGCCAGGAAGTCGGCTCCAAGATCTCCGTCCCGACGCCTGAGATTCAGAAGTATTACGACGACCACAAATCCGAGTTCGTCCGCCAGGAAATGGTGTTCCTGCGCGAAATACTGATCGCACCCACGGAAAAAACTCCCGCCGGTTGGGCCGCCGCTGAAAAGAAAGCGAAAGACATCCAAGCCCGCGCCCGCAAAGGCGAAAAGTTCTCGGCCCTTGCCCGCGATTATTCCGCCGCTGAAACCGCTAAAAACGATGGCGAACTCGGCTCCTTCAAGAAGGGGGACTTGAAGAAAGAAATAGAAGATGTCGTCTTCAAGCAGAATAAAGGCTACGTCACAGATCTGGTTCGCACGGATAATGGCTTCGAAATCATCAAGGTGGAAGAGCGCTACGCTCCTGGCCAGGCTTCGCTCGACGACGTGAAAAACGAAGTCATGGAGCGCCTTTACACCCCGCGCATGCAGCCCGCATTGCGCGCCTACCTTACCAAGCTGCGCGAGGACGCGTTCCTTGAAATCCGCGGCGGGTATGTGGATAGCGGCGCTGCTCCCGGCAAAGACACCTCCTGGAAAGATCCGGCAACGCTCAAGCCTGAAACCACCACCAAGGAAGAAGTCGCCTCCCGCAAGAAAAAGAGGATGCTCGGCGTGATCCCCAGGGGCAGCAGTAAAATCGATCCCGGCAAACTGCCGCCTCCCACCATCACTCCCGTCCCCCCTGCGCCCGCTCCGAAATGAAGTCGCCTTACATCAACGAACTCGAATTGAACCAGCCTCTCACGGCTTGCTTTCTGGTCCATTCCAAAGAAGTTCGCGAAAAGAAAACCGGTGAGCCCTATCTCTCGCTCATGCTCGGCGATAAAACCGGCAAAATCGACGCCAAGATGTGGGACAACGTCGCCGAAGTGCTCAGCGCGTTCGATCGTGACGATTTCGTCAAGGTGAAAGCGTCCATGCAGCTTCATCTGAACCGGCCTCAGCTTACTATCTTCAAGCTGCGCGCCATGGAAGACCACGAGATCGATTTCGCCGACTTCTTCCCCGCGTCCCTCCGCAATCCCGATGAAATGTGGTCCGAACTCCGCCGGATTGTCGCCGGAGTCCAAAGCCGCCCTATCCGCGCGCTGCTCGACGCCCTTCTCGACGATCCTGAAATTGCCCGCCGCTACCGCCTCGCGCCCGCGGCCAAGACCATCCACCATGCTTTCCTGGGCGGCTTGCTCGAACACGTTCTGTCGCTTTGCAACCTCTGCAAACTCACCGCGCCGCACTACCCGATGATCGATCTCGATCTCATGATCGCCGGGGCGGTCCTCCACGACATCGGAAAAATTTACGAGCTCAGTTACGACCGCGGCTTCAGCTACACCACGCAGGGCCAATTGCTGGGCCACATGATGATCGCTCTCCGGATGGTCAGCGATAAACTGCGCGGCTTGCCGGATTTTCCAGAGCCGCTCCGCACGCTCCTCGAACACATCATCATCAGCCACCACGGCCACCTGGAGTTCGGCTCGCCCAAGCTTCCGCAATTCCCCGAAGCGCTTCTGTTTCACTATCTCGATGACATGGATTCCAAAATGGAGTGCATGCGGAATCTTCTCGATTCCGACCGCCAGCTGGACGGCTGCTTCACGCCCTACAATACTTCGCTTGAGCGGAGCGTTCTGAAGAAATCCCGTTTCCTCGATCCGGCGCCGCCCGCGGCTCCCGTCGCGCAAAAACCACCGGTTCCCGCGGCAACCCCACCGGCTCCCCCGCCCCAGCCCACCTCCGTTTTCGCCGGCAAATTGCAACCGGCGCTCACCGGGGATTAACCGGGCGTGACCCGGATCCTGATCCGCGCCACCAACTGGATCGGTGATGCGGTCATGTCTCTTCCGGCCATCCGCGCCGTCCACGCCCGCTATCCCGAAGCCGAAATTTCCGTTCTCGCCCGCCCCTGGGTTGCCGGACTCTACAGCCGCGAGCCCGCCATTCACCGCATCCTCCCCTACACGCCAAAATCCGGCCCTCACGGCCTGTTGGCCAAATGGTCCGCCGCCCAAGCCCTTCGCCGCGAACACTTCGATTGCGCCATCCTCTTCCAAAATGCGTTCGAAGCCGCCGCCGTCGCGCGCTTAGCAGGCATCCCGCGCATTGTTGGTTATAACCGCGATGGCCGCGGCTGGTTGCTTTCCCCCGCTGTCCCGGTCCCCCGGCCCGGCGAACTGCCCTTGCACGAACGTTTCTACTACCTGGAACTGCTCCGCCGCGCCGACGTCATCGACGTCTTCCCGCCGGACGAACCCATCCGCCTCAGCAATATCGAACAGTCCGCCGAGGCTGGCCGCCTTCACTTCGCTCGCCTCGGAATCACGGGCCCGGTAATCGGCGTCAGCCCCGGTGCGGCCTACGGCAATGCGAAGCGCTGGCTCCCGGAACGGTTCGCTGAAGCCGCTCGCGCCATAGCAGCCGCCCAGAGTGCCACCGTCGCCGTTTTCGGCTCGGCTGCCGAACAAGCCTTGTGCGAACAGGTAGCAAACGCGTGCGGCGGGACCAACCTCGCGGGCCGCACTACCCTCACCGAGTTCATCGGCCTAACCGCGGCATGCCGCCTCTTCCTTACCAACGATTCCGGCGCTATGCACATCGCCGCAGCTTGCGGCACCCCCGCCGTAACCGTATTCGGCTCAACCGACCACATCACCACCGGCCCGACAGGCGCCCAGGCCCGCATCGTTCGCGAATCCGTCGAATGCAGCCCCTGCCAGCTCCGCGAATGTCCCATCGACCACCGTTGCATGACCCGCATTCCCGCCGCCCGCGTCGTCACCGAAGCCCTCGCCCTGCTGAAAGCATGAACACCCGCGGCAAAATCCTTCAGTCGGCCGAAGCAGCCGAGCGCGCCCAAGCCTTCCGCGCTTCCGCCACTCCCTACACCCTGGTCTGTTCCACCTTCGATGTCCTAACCGCCCCTCGCCTCCGCCGCCTCCGCGAAATCGCAGCGACCGGCAACCGCCTCATTGCAGTTGTAACGAATCCCCCCAATCCCCTCCTCCCTCGCCGCGCACGCGCCGAGTTGGCTGCCGCGCTTGCCATAATAGAGTTCGTGGTTCTGGCCGAAGAACCTCACGCACCGTTCCTGGCAAGTCTCGGCCCGGCGTCAGTAATCGACGAAGCGCCGGAAGACGAGCTCCGCACCGCCGATTTGATTGAGCATGTTCAGCGAAAAAACAGCGCCGCGCGAGACTAAACAGGGCCAAAACATTCTGGTGGTGCGCCTGGGTGCGATGGGGGACGTCCTTCATACTCTCCCGGCCGCCGCTTCGCTCAAACATAACTTTCCCGCCGCACAACTCACCTGGGCGGTCGATTCCCTTTGGGCCCCCCTGCTGCGAGCCAACCCCTTCATTGATCGAATTGTCGAAATCGACCGCAAACGCCCCGGTACATGGGGCAATGCCCGCCGTGAACTGCACCGTCACCGCTTTTCGCTCGCCGTTGATTTCCAGGGACTCCTGAAATCGGCCTTTCTCGCCTTCCTCGCCCGCCCCGAACGAATCTTCGGATTCGACAGTGCCCAGTTGCGCGAGCGCGCCGCCGCTCTCTTCTATTCCCAGTCCGCGGCCCCCGGAATCCTCCATGCCGTCGACCGGAACCTCGCGCTTGCCCAAGCCGCCGGAGCCGTCAGCCTGCTCCGCACTTTTCCACTCCCACCGGGCCGTCCGGAAGGCCTGCTCCCAAAATTTGGCTTCGTTTTGGCAAATCCCTTGGCCGGCTGGGCCGGCAAGCAATGGCCGCTCGAATATTACGCTGAGCTCGCGAAGTTGCTCAAGAGAGAACTGAACTTGCCTTTAGTGGTGAACGGCCCCCCCTCCTCCCGCGCCGCCCTCGAAGCCATTCCCGGCGCAGTCGTTCACGTAAGCGGCATCGACGGCCTGATCGATGGCACCCGCCGCGCCACCGCGGTCCTTGGAGTCGATAGCGGCCCCATGCACCTCGCCGCCGCCCTCAATAAGCCCGGTATCGCGATCTTCGGCCCCACCGATCCCGCGCGTAACGGTCCCTACGGGGGCAGCCTCCAAATCTTGCGCGACTCCGAAGCCACTCCAAAATTTCAGCGCGGCGATACCCGAAGCGGAGCCTACCTCCGCGGCGCCGACATCGACCCCGGCATGCGCGCCATCAAACCTTCTGCCGTATTAGCCTCTTTGAAAGCGCAGGTTGCCTGTCCGGCGTGACCCACCGGTTCCCGAAAGCCTACGCCGACCAAGTAGCCAAACTCCGAGTTCCTTCCGGCTTCATACTCGTTCTCGCCTTCGCCTGGCTGTCTCTTCCCACTCCCCGTTCGCTGCTCTTGGGCACACCCATCGCTCTCATCGGCCTCACCTTGCGGGCCTGGGCAGCAGGAAATCTGACAAAAGACCGGGAGCTTACCACACAAGGACCTTACTCCTTGCTCCGGAATCCACTCTATCTCGGCACACTGCTCGTCGGAATTGGGTTCGTTTTTGCGTCTCGCAGTTTCGTGCTTGGTCTGGTCTTCGCAGCCGTGTTCGCCTTCATCTACCTTCCCGCCATTGAACTGGAAGAGCAACATCTCCGCAGTCTCTTCCCCGGCTTCACCGAATATGCGGCCCGGGTACCCCGGCTTTTTCCGAGCTTCCATATCACCGCAGCGACCCGCCATTTTCGTTGCAGTTTGTATCGCAAAAACCGCGAATATCAGGCCGCCTTCGGTTTTTCAGCCGGTCTCATTTGGCTGGTCACCAAAACCTGTCTTGCCGGCGGATAAAAATTACTTATCAAAGAATAATCTTGCATTTGCCTGACCGTAAGATAAACTGATGAAGAAGTTAATGGCCGCAAGCACTCCAGTTCGTTTCGCAGATTTAATTCCCGTCCTTATTACAATCAGGGTCGTTGTTAACGGCCCTGTCTGAACCAGACCGGTTTCCGGTCCGGCCATCAGCAGGGTGAAATCACTCGGCTGATGGCCTTTTCTATTTGCAGGTCGAAACTCTTATGTCGAAACTGATGAACGGCGCGCAGATCCTCCTCGAGTGTCTCGCCAAAGAAGAAGTCGATTGTTTCTTCGGATATCCCGGAGGCGTCACGCTCCCGCTCTACGATGCCCTGTACGATCACTCGGTCAAGCACGTCCTTGTCCGTCACGAAGAGAACGCTGTCTTCGCCGCCGAAGGCTACGCGCGCGCCACAGGAAAAGTCGGCGTTTGTTGCGCCACTTCCGGCCCCGGCGCCACCAACCTGATTACCGGCTTGGTGGACTCGATGATGGATTCCATCCCGATCGTCGCCATCACCGGCCAGGTTTCCTCCCACCTCATCGGCAGTGACGCCTTCCAGGAAGCCGATACCTTCGGCATCACGCGTCCGTGCACCAAGCACAACTACATGGTGCAGCGCCTGGAAGACCTGCCGAGGATCATCCACGAAGCGTTTTATATCGCGTCCACCGGCCGCCCGGGCCCCGTACTCGTCGATATTCCAAAGGACATCTTCCAGGCCAAGGGTGAATACACCCCCGTCGATACCATCCACCTGCCCGGCTACAAAATTTACACCGAAGGCCACACCGGCCAGATTCGCCGCGCCGCCCAGATGATCTGGGAAGCCGAGCGCCCCATGGTTTATTCGGGCGGCGGCGTTGTGGCCGCCGATGCGAGCGCCGAACTCCGGGAACTGGTCGAAACCGTAGGCACTCCCGCCGTCTGCACTCTCATGGGACTCGGCGCGCTTCCGGCCGATCATCCCCGCTACATCTCGATGCCCGGAATGCACGGCAGCTACACCGCCAACATGGGGATCACCGGTTGCGACCTCCTCATCGCTCTGGGCGTCCGTTTCGATGACCGCGTCACGGGCAAGCTTGCCGCGTTCGCCCCCAACGCCAAAGTCATTCACGTCGATATCGATCCCGCCGAGATCGGAAAGAATCGCGCCCCGGAGATCCCCATCGTGGGCGACGTCAAGCGCGTTCTCCAGCGTCTCAACAAGGTCCTTGCCGAACTCAAGCCGGAAATGGCCCCCCTCCACGCAACCTCCCGCAATGCGTGGCAGCGCCAGATTGACGATTGGAAGCAGCAGCATCCTTACGACCGCAGCCGTTCCGACCGCGAAATCAAGCCGCAGCACCTCATGTCGGAGATCGACCGTCTTTCCGCCGGTGAAGCCATCGTCGCCACGGATGTCGGCCAGCACCAGATGTGGTCCGCCCAACTCATCCGGTTCAACGAACCCCGCCTTTGGATTAACTCGGGCGGCCTGGGAGCTATGGGTTTCGGCCTGCCCTCCGCTATCGGGGCCCAGTTTGCCCGGCCCGATAAACTCGTCTTCGCAATCGTCGGCGATGGCGGATTCCAAATGTCCGTCCCGGAGCTTGCCACCATGGTCAGTTACGGGCTTCCGGTCAAAATCATCGTGATGAACAACGGCCACCTCGGCATGGTCCGCCAGTGGCAGGAGTTGTTCTATCACAACCGCCTCAGCCAGGTTCGCCTGGATTGCTTCCCGGACGCGGAAAAGCTGGCCGCCGCATACGGCTTCAAAGGCAGCACCGTGAAGGATCCAGCCGATCTCGCCTCAGTGCTCGAAGCCGCTGTCCGCGAACCCGGCCCCTATCTGCTCAACGTCATGGTCACTCCGTTTGAAAACGTCTACCCCATGGTTCCTTCCGGCGGCGCCATTAACGAAATGGTGCTCGGCCCGGTGGCGGTGGCAAGCTAATGCAACAAGTCATCTCCGTACTGCTCGAAAATAAGCCCGGAGCGCTGCTCCGGGTCACAGGCCTACTCTCAGCGCGCGGCTACAATATCGAAAGTCTCACCGTGTCGCGCACTGTAGACCCGGAGCTCTCCCGCATGACCATCGTGGTGGATGTTGAAGAATTCTTGCACGCCCAGGTCATCAAGCAGATGAACAAGCTCATCAATGTACTCCAGGCTTCGGAAATGACCGGCGAAACGTCAGTCTGCCGCGAGATGATCCTCCTGCACATCCGCCCCACGCACCACGACCGCGCCGCCGTTCTCAAAGAAGCTGAAATTTTCGGAGCCCGCGTTGTCGATTCTTCCACCGACGGCTTTGCCCTCGAAGTCACCGGTGAAGCCGGCACCCTCGAAGAATTTATCGGCATCATGAAAAGCTACGGCGAAATCGAAGTCACGCGCTCCGGCGCCATCGCCGTTTCCCTCGAAGCCCGCAAGTTACGCCTTCAACCGCCCGTCCCCACCCGGACCTCAGTGCGTGTCGAAGAAATGGACGGAGTCCCCAATGCCTGAAACAGAGATGAAAGCCAAGCGCTTCTACGAACAAGACGGAGACCTCTCCTTTCTCAATGACAAGACCGTCGCCGTTATCGGCTACGGCAGCCAGGGCCACGCCCACGCCCTCAACCTGCGCGATTCCGGCATCGACGTCATTGTCGGCCTCTACCCCGGCAGCCCCTCCTGGAAGAAGGCCGAAGCCGCCGGTCTTAAAGTCATGACCACCGGAGACGCCGCGGAAGCCGCCGACATCATCATGATTCTGGTCTCCGACCATATCCAGGCCGATCTTTACGATCATGAAATTGCCCCGCACATGCGCAAAGGCAAGACCCTCATGTTCGCGCACGGCTTCAACATCCATTTCGGCTTCATCAAGCCTCCGGCTGAAGTGGATGTCTCGATGATCGCGCCCAAAGCGCCCGGCCACCGCGTCCGCGAGTTGTTCACGGAAAATGTTGGCGTGCCCGCCCTGGTTGCCGTTCACCAGGATGCTTCCGGAACGGCTCTCCAAACCGCTCTCGCCTATGCCCGCGCTCTCGGCTGCCTGAAAGCCGGCGTAATTGAAACTCAGTTCAAGGAAGAAACCGAGAGCGATCTCTTCGGGGAGCAAACCG
The DNA here is from genome assembly GCA_030947245.1 of Acidobacteriota bacterium. Lineage (GTDB taxonomy): Bacteria > Acidobacteriota > Terriglobia > Bryobacterales > Bryobacteraceae > JALYXI01. The sequence goes on along the minus strand of JALYXI010000153.1, from coordinate 4,782 downwards.
TTCTTTGCGGCGGTGTCAGCGAGCTGATCCGCGCCGGATTCGAAACGCTCACGGAAGCAGGCTATGCTCCCGAAATCGCCTACTTCGAATGTCTTCATGAGCTCAAGCTCATCGTCGACCTGATCTACGAAGGCGGTTTGGGCTACATGCGCTACTCCATTTCCGACACCGCCGAATATGGCGATTACACCCGCGGCAAGCGCCTGGTCACCGATCAGACCCGCGCCGAAATGAAAAAAATCCTTACGGAAATCCAGAACGGAGACTTCGCCAAAACCTGGATCGCCGAAAATAAAGCCGGTCGCCGGAAGTTCCTCGCCATGCGCGCTGAAGCGGCCGACCAGCCCATCGAAAAGGTCGGCGCCGAACTTCGCGCCATGATGCCGTTCCTCAAGAAAAAGAAAGAAGCCGGTGTTCCTGTCGCTGCCAGCTAACAAAAACACCATGAAAATCTCCACGTTCGATACCACTCTCCGCGATGGCACCCAAGGCGAAGCCGTCTCTTTCTCCGTCGACGACAAGCTTCTGATCGCACAGAAGCTGGACGAACTTGGAATCGATTACATTGAAGGCGGCTGGCCGGGCTCGAACCCCAAGGACAAGGAGTTCTTTGCCCGCGCCAAGGACTTCCGCCTTCATCACGCCAAACTGACCGCCTTCGGGGCCACTCGCTTCGCCAGGAATCCGGTTCACGAAGATCGCAATGTTCTTGCGCTTCTTGAAGCCGAAACACCCGTCATCTCCATCTTCGGCAAGACCTGGGACCTTCATGTCAGGCGCGCTCTCGGAATCACCGAAGAAGAAAACCTGAAGCTGATTTCGGAAACCGTGCAGTATCTGAAGGCCCGTGGCCGCGAAGTAATCTACGATGCCGAACATTTTTTTGACGGCTACGCCGCCAACCCCGATTACGCTTTGCGCACGCTGGAAGCCGCTCAGAACGCCGGAGCCGATGTTCTCTGCCTGTGCGACACCAATGGCGGCACGCTCACCGGGCGGCTGGCCGAAATTGTCATCGAAGTCCGCCGCCGTTTCGAAGGCACGCTCGGCATCCACACCCACAACGATTCTGACGTCGCTGTCGCTAACACCATCGCCGCGGTGGAGCAGGGAATCACTCACATCCAGGGCTGCATGAACGGTTATGGAGAACGCTGCGGCAATGCCAATCTGGCCAGCGTCATAGCCAACCTCGAATTGAAGCTCGGCCACACCACAATCGGCCTGGAAAAACTCACCGCGCTCACGCACGTCACCCGCTTTATCGCGGAACTCGCCAACCTTCCCCTGCGCCGCGATACGCCCTTCGTCGGCGTCAGCGCCTTTGCGCACAAGGGAGGAGTCCACGTCAGCGCCGTGCTGAAAGATTCTTCCACCTATGAGCACATCTCTCCCGAAGCCGTCGGCAACCGCCAGCGTGTTCTGGTTAGTGACCTGTCCGGCCGCAGCAATGTCCTCTATAAGCTGAAGCAACAGGGCATCGGTGAATTGCTCACGGAGGATGCCCGGCGCGAACTGCTGGACCGCATCAAAGACATGGAGTACCTGGGCTACGAACTCGAAGCCGCTGAAGGCACGTTCGAACTCCTGGTGCGCGAAGCCCTCCACCCCGGCGTTAACTTCTTCAACGTCGAGACTTACGAAGTCACCACCCGCTCCGGCGTGGGCGGCCACACCATTTCAACCGCCACTGTTAACCTCACCGCTCAGGATGGCGCCCACTCCGCGACCGCGACCGGCCACGGCCCCGTGAACGCGCTCGACCTCTGTCTGCGCAAATGCCTTTCCTCGCTTTATCCCCAAATCGCGGAAGTCCGTCTGACGGATTATAAAGTCCGCATTCTCGATTCGAAGAAAGGCACCGCCGCCAAAACTCGCGTCCTGGTCGAATGGTCGGATCACCGCAAGAGCTGGTCCACGGTCGGTGTCTCGGATGACATCATTGAAGCAAGCTGGAATGCTCTCCTCGATGCCATCCGCCTCGAACTCATGCGCATCACAGATAAAGACGATTCGGTCGAAAAAGCCGTCGAAGATTACTGCTGGGGGGTCTAATGAAGCGGATCGCTCTTTCCCTCCTCCTCGCCATTCCTCTCATGGCGCAGCAGCATAAGACCACCAAGGCCGATGTCGAGCGTCTTATGAAAGACCTTTCCAATTGGGGCCGTTGGGGCACAAACGATCAAATCGGCACGGTGAACCTGATCACCCCCGCCAAGCGCCGCGAGGCCGTGGCACTGGTCAAAGAAGGCGTTTCCGTATCTCTTGCCCGCGATGCCGAAACCGAAAAAGCCGCCGATAATCCCGCGCCCTTTAGCCATAAATTCACCTACACGGGCGCCAAACCGCTCGGTCAATTTGTCCTCGATACCTACTCAGTGGATTACCACGGCCAGGCGCATACGCACATGGACGCCCTCTGCCACATGTTCTTCGAAGGCAAGTTCTACAACGGCGTTCCCCAGTCCGCCGTTACGGACCGGGGCGCGAAACAGCTTGCGGTCACGAACTTCAAAAACGGCATCATGTCCCGCGGCATTCTCGTCGATATCCCGAAGCTCAAAGGCCTTGACTACCTCGAACCCTCAGCCGCAATCTATCCCGAAGACCTGGACGCCTGGGAGAAAAAGTCCGGCGTGAAGATCTCATCGGGCGATGTCGTCTTCATCCGCACGGGCCGCTGGGCGCGCCGCGCCGCCAAAGGTCCATGGGACGCCGGAGCGCAAGCCGCCGGCCTTCACGTTTCCTGCGCGCGATGGTTCAAGGACCGTGACATCGCCATGATCGGCAGCGACCTGGGAACCGACGTCGTGCCCTCCCAAGTCGAAGGCGTTCCGCAACCCATTCACCAGCTTTTCTTGGTCGCCATGGGGACACCCATCTTCGATAACTGCGATCTGGAAGCACTCAGCAAAGCTGCCGCCAGCCGCAATCGCTATGCTTTCCTGCTCACCGCGGCGCCGCTCCCGGTCCCGGGCGGCACCGGCTCCCCGCTCAACCCAATTGCGACGTTCTGATCATCTGATCCGCATTCCGCAGCGCTTCAGGCGTCAACCGGGCGCCTGACAGCATTCGGCCGATCTCCTGCCGCCGGGCGTCGCTCGATAGCTCCTCAATCCGCGCCACCGTGCGCCCCTCAACTTCCACCTTCTCCACCCGGTAATGGTGATCCGCAAAGCTGGCGATCTGCGCCAGGTGCGTCACGCACAGCACCTGATTCACTGCCGCAAGCCGCTTCAAGCGCCGGGCCACTCCATCCGCCGCCACGCCGCCGATCCCCGCGTCCACTTCATCGAACACCAGCGTCCGTAGCGGGCCCCTCCCCGCGCCGATCACGCACGTCTTCAGCGCGAGCGCAATGCGCGACAACTCACCGCCCGAAGCAATCCGGTCCATCGGCTTCGGCTCTTCTCCGCGATTCGGCGACACCAGAAACTCCACTCTGTCCACGCCGGTCTCTGACCACGGCGCGGCTTCTCGCGCAACCTGAAAGACGGTTCGCTCCATAGCAAGCGACGCCAACTCCTTCTCCACCCGGCGCGCCAGTTCGGCCGCCGCCTGAACCCGCGCGGCGCTCAACCCCGCCGCTGCCGTTTCATACTCGCCAGCCAACTTGCCCCTGTCGCTGAGCAGTTGCTTCATGCGCTCGCCCGCACCCTCCGCCTCCGCGATGTTCCCGCGCACGGTCTCAAGAAACGCCAGTACTTCCTCCACGGTTCCGCCGTATTTGCGCTTCAGCTTCCCCAACGCGGCGAGCCGGTTTTCCACCTCTTCCAACCGCGCCGGATTCGCTTCCAGCTTCCCCAGGTACCCGCGCAGCAGGTGCGAAGCTTCCTGCACCGCAATCGCGGCAGGCTCCAACGTTTGCCGCACTTCCGTAAATGTGGCGTCTTCCAGCTTGCGCAACACCGCCCGCAGCACCGTGTAGGCAGCGTCTTCCGCCTCATACAGCATCTCGAACGCCGCACCCGCGTTCTCCAACAGCTTGCCCGCATTCATCTGCACCCGCCGCTCTTCTTCGAGCGACACATCTTCGCCAGGGTCCGGTGATTCCCCTTCAATCTCCTTGGCCTGGAACGTCCATAGATCCAGCAAACGCAGCTTCTCCTGTTCGCTGCGTTCGAGAGCCTGCAACTCCCCTTGCGCGGCCCGCCACTTCGCGTATGCCGCTTGCACCGCGCGCCGCTGCGCGGCCGTTCCCGCGAACCCGTCCACTATGTCCAACTGCGCTTCCGGGGAAAACAGAAGCTGTTGATCGTGCTGCCCGTGAATGTCACCCAGATACGGCGCCAATTCCCGCAGCACGGCAACCGTGGCCGGACGGCCGCCCACATACACGCGGCTCTTGCCGTTAGCAAGAATCTCCCGCTCAATCAGCAGCTCGCCATCTTCGGTTTCATATCCCGCAAGCTCGCGCTCGCCAATGTCGAACAATCCGGAAACCCGCGCCTTGCTCTCACCCGTGCGGATCACATCGGTGGAAGCGCGGCCGCCCAGCAGAAGCCCCAGCGCGTCCACTACAATCGACTTGCCGCTGCCCGTTTCCCCCGTCAGCAGATTCAGCCCCGGATGGAACCGCACCCGCAAGCGGTCGACGACCGCATAGTTTTCAACGGCGAGTTCGAGAAGCATCCGTGTTGATTATAGAAGCCCCATACGCGCCGTAGACTTTCTCGAACACGCTCTCCCAGGAGATACCGAGCGCATAGGCGCGCGCAGCCTTCGCCATCGCCGCCTGCCGCTCCTGGTTTGCCATCAGCTCCGCCATGGAGCGAACGAAAG
>JALYXI010000148.1 GCA_030947245.1 Acidobacteriota bacterium | reverse complement strand
GTGTTGGCCTGCTGTGCGGGCGTGCCGCCCGTTCTGCTGGCGTACCGGAAGAAGTGCGAAGACTTTATGGCGAGCATGGATTTGCAGGAGTTTGCCGTACCGGTTTCGAAAGAGACAGGGCCGGCGCTTCTGCGCGCCAAATGGGAAGAGGTTTTGAGCAGGACGGAACTGGGCCGCCAAGTTTATGAGAAGGCGCTTTCCTGGAAAGGAATTCAGGCGGCCTACTTCGACCGGCTGATTGCCCGGATGCGGGAAGAACCAAGGTAGCTGATTCGCTTTCGTTTCCGGATGAGGGAAACGTGCGCAGCCCCGCGGATTGCCGCCCCCGCTCCTAATTTCATTGGAGCGCCATTGTAATCAAGAGAGATCAATTTGCTATTCTGACGCAACGCGATGAAAGTCTATAGGGTTGAATCTTTTCTGCTCAGTTGCCCCTTGCCCGAACCCTTGCGCCTTCCTTTTCATGGAGGCGAGCGCACCATTCTCAAACGCGACGCAATGCTGATTCGAATCGAGACTGACACCGGCCTGACCGGGTACGCTCCCGGCCCTGCCAGTGAATGGGCGCACGGCACCGTCCGCTCACAGATCGCCCCCTTTCTGGAAGGCCGCACGCTCGCCGATACAGACGCCCTTCGCGTCCAGTTTATCGCCACAGGAACGTCGCCGGCAGTCATCAAGCTCTATTCCGCAGTGGAAATCGCCTTGTTCGACCTCCTCGGCAAAGCGATGGGTGTGCCTGTCAGCGAGATCGCGGGAGGGCGCGTTCGCGACCGGATCCGCTTGTACGGAAGCGCCGGAATGTACATGGCTCCGGAGCGCTACGCAGAGGAGGCCGCCCGCGTGATTGCGCTGGGGTTCACCGCATACAAGATGCGGCCCGGCATCGGACCCGATCAAGACCTGGAAGCAGTTGCGCAGGTCCGGAAAGCTATCGGATTTGAAAACAGCCTGATGGTGGATGCTCACACCTGGTGGCGGATGGGGAATCTCTCATACTCTCCCGAAACAGTCGAACAACTCGCCCGCGCTATGGAGCCACACGATCTCACCTGGCTCGAAGAACCGCTACCTCCAGCCGATCACGCCGCCTATGTGAAGCTTCGAGAAAGGGAAATCGTTCCGCTGGCTTCCGGCGAGCATGAACCCGACGAGCAGGGGTTTCTCGATCTCATCCTGAATGGCTGCGTCGATTTCGCGCACATGGACGTAGTCTGCCAGGGAGGCTTCGGCGTGGCCCGGCGCCTGTTTACGGAGATCGCCAAAGAGAACCTCTGTTTCGCATTCCATAGCTGGGGTACGGGTCTCGAGGTGATCGCGGCCGCGCATCTTGGAATCACCTGTCCTGAAAATGTGGTGGAATGGCTCGAATATCCTGTGTATGCCGAGGGTGTTCTCTATCCGTTTCCCCTCGCAACTGAAATCCTTAAGGACCCGCTGCAAATCGAACGCGGCGAACTGATTGTAAGCCGCGAACCCGGCCTGGGCGTCACAGTCGACGAGCGCGTGATCCAGAGGTATCCGTGGATTCCCGGTCCCTGGTCCTTCTTCCGTATCGATTCTCCCGCGCAAACCCTCGCCGTGACAGCCGACCACAGCGTGCCGTGGGCAACTTAGTGGTTCCCCCGCGCCAGTACCGCTATCTCGATTTCCTGATCCTCGCCTTCGTTGTCATCTTACTGATTTCCAATTTGATTGCTGCGAAGTTCACTAGCATCGGCCCTCTCAAGTTCAGCGCCGCCCAACTGCTCTTCCCCGTTACCTACATATTCGGAGACATCTTTACGGAAGTTTACGGTTACGCCGCTTCCCGCCGCGCCATTTGGAGCGGCTTCTTCGCATCCGCGCTGATGGCCGCGATGGGCTTACTCGCCATCTGGCTGCCGCCTGCTCCGGAGTTCAAAAACCAAGCGGCGTTTGAAGCCATCTTCGGCGTGGTGCCCCGCATTGTAGCCGGTAGTTTGCTCGCGTTCTGGTTTGGCGAGTTCGCCAACTCCTATACCATGGCCAAACTCAAGCTCCTGACAAATGGACGCCATCTTTGGACCCGGACCGTCAGTTCCACAGTCGTCGGACAGGGCGTGGACACTGTGATTGTGATCTGCTTCATCTTCTACGACCAGCCGTTCGCGACCATCATTACGCTGATCGTCTCCGGGTATACCTTCAAAGTGGCTTATGAAATTGCAGCGACGCCACTGACCTACTTGGTGGTTAACTTCCTGAAGCGGCGCGAGGGTATCGATACGTTCGACCGCTCGACCGACTTCAGTCCCTTCCACGCCCGCTAAACTAGAAGCTGAAATGCCTTTTACTCTGGCCGGCCGGAGTTTTAACTCCCGCCTTTTTGTAGGCACCGGCAAATATCGCAGCTTCCCTGAAATGGCCCGGTGCCACGCCGCATCCGGCGCCGAACTCGTTACCGTAGCCGTGCGCCGCGTGAACCTGGGCGACAGATCCAAGGAGTCTCTCCTCGACCATATCGACCGCCGCACGATGGCGATTCTGCCCAACACGGCCGCTTGTTATACCGCGGATGAAGCCATCCGCACCGCGCGGCTGGGCCGGGAAGCGGGCCTGTCGAACTGGGTGAAGCTGGAGGTGATCGGCGACGAGCAAACGCTATTCCCGGACAATGAAGGCCTGCTCGAAGCCACCCGCGTCCTTGTAAAAGAAGGCTTTGTGGTCCTTCCATACACAACGGATGATTTGGTGAACGCGCTCAAGTTGATCGACGCCGGCGCGGCTGCCGTGATGCCCTTAGCCGCTCCTATTGGCAGCGGCCTTGGCATCCAGAACGTGACGAATCTCCGCATTCTCCGCGAGCGCATCACGCAGGTTCCGCTGATTATCGATGCTGGAGTAGGGACTGCTTCCGACGCCTCCATTGCGATGGAACTCGGCGCCGATGCCGTGCTGATGAACACTGCGATTGCCCTGGCCGACGATGCTGAAAAGATGGCTCGCGCCATGGCCCTGGCTGTCGAAAGCGGGCGCTTGGCTTACGAGGCCGGGCGGATGGAGAAGAAACAGTACGCCAGCCCCAGCAGTCCCATGGCGGGTATAGTCCGTTGACTGGCTTATGCTCGCCGTAGCCGCTGCTGTTTGTCACAGTGTTGGGCGACCTAGTATAGGCGACCATCTCATTTCCGCCACACCGGTTGCTGTCGGCTTGGCTGCGCGCTTGGGCGTCTAAAGTATAGGTGACGCCCGCGTCATAGAGCCCGCTTAGACTGATAAAGTCGAAGTTCGCAAGCCCACATGAGAAAACTGCTTCTTTTCTGTTCATTGCTTTCCGTTCCGCTGGTCACTGCACAGGATGTGAGTGCAGGACGGAAGGCATTCGAGACACATTGTGCGCAGTGCCACGGAGCCGATGGAAACGGGGGGGAAATGGGGCCGCCGATCGCGGCACGCGTTGCGGCGCGTGACAATAAGCAGCTTACTGACCTGATCCACAATGGGCTGCCTACACGAGGCATGCCTCCCAGCCACATAGAAGATCCCGAACTGGCGAATCTGCTGCGGTTCGTGCGCACTCTGCAGCGGCGCTTCGGACGAACCCCCGTGCGCATGAAGGTTGCAACTACCAGCGGCACAATGCTGGATGGACTGGTGCTCGGTGAAGGGTTCGACGATCTGCAGTTGCAAACAGACGATAAGCGCATTCATCTGCTGCGCCGCGCCGGTTCCCGCTTTCGGGAAGTTACTTCGGACGTTCAATGGCCCACTTACAATGGAGATCCCGGCGGAAACCGCTTCACCACGCTGACGCAGATCGACAAAACCAACGTGAGCCGATTGGCGTCCCGCTGGGTATTTAGCATTCCGAATGCCGGCCGGCTCCAAGTGACGCCCGTGGTGGTGGACGGCGTCATGTACGTCACGGCCCCGAACGAGTGTTATGCGCTGGACGCGGGGTCGGGACGCCAGCTATGGCGATACCAAGTGGCCCGGAGTGGGACGTCCAAAGAAGCCGGCGCGAATCGCGGAGTTGCGGTTGCGGGCGATCGCGTGTTCATGGAAACATATAGCGCTCACCTGATTGCGCTGAACCGTTTTTCCGGCGAACTGCTCTGGGACACCGAAATCGCGAACCCACGTCAGAACTATTTCGCCACCTCCGCGCCGCTTCCAGCGGGTAATCTGGTGATTTCCGGCGTAGGCGGCGGCGAACATGGAGCCAACGGGTTCGTCGCGGCCTACGATCAAAGCACGGGAAAGGAAGTATGGCGATTCTGGACCGTGCCCAAGCGTGGCGAGCCCGGCTCGGAAACCTGGAAGGGGTCGGAGCTCGACCACGGCGGCGCACCCACCTGGTTCACGGGCAGCTATGATCCAGAGCTGGATATGGTCTACTGGCCCACCGGAAATCCTAGTGAAGAATATAACGGCGATAACCGCCCGGGAGACAATCTCTATTCGGACTGCATATTGGCCCTGGACCGCAAGACGGGCAAACTAAAGTGGCATTACCAGTTCACGCCGCACGATCTCTGGGATTGGGATGCGACGGAGACATCCGTGATGGTGGACGCCGATTGGCAGGGACGCCGCCGGAATCTGATGCTGCACGCCGACCGGAACGGCTTCTTCTACGTGTTCGATCGCGCCGACGGTAAGCTTCTGCTCGCGAAACAGTTCATTAAGGACATGACTTGGGCAAGCGGGATTGGAGCCGACGGGCGGCCCGTCAAGCTTCCGAACCAGGAGCCGAGCGCGGCCGGCACCAAGGTGTGTCCCTCTCAGGATGGCGCCACGAACTGGTTCTCCCCTTCGTACAGTCCGGTGACCGGGTTGTATTATTTTCAGACTTTCGAAAAGTGCAGCATTTACCAGAAAAGCGAAAGTGGTCAGTGGGAGGCCGGAAAGACATATCTGGGCGGATCGCAACGAACTGCGCCGGACCCCAAGCCTGAGCGGGTGTTGAAAGCGGTAAACATACGCACCGGCGCGATTGCGTGGGAGTTGCCTCAGCCGGGGCCAGCTCAATCCTGGGGAGGTACGCTGGCCACGGCAACCGGCCTGGTGATTTTCGGTGCGGAAGGCGGCGAACTGATGGCGGCCGATGCTTCCACGGGAAAACCGCTTTGGAGCTTCGCGACGAACCAAACCTGGAAGGCGTCGCCGATGACGTATTCCTTCGACGGCACGCAGTACATCGCTGTCGCTTCGGGTTCTAACATCCTCGCGTTTGCAGTGCAGGAATAACGCTTCCCATTCGCTTTTGATTTTCAGGCGGATTGAAATATACTAGACGCCAATCTGTTTAAGGAGATCTATGTTTCGTTTCAGGGCGATAGTGGCGGTATGTGCGCTCATTTTCGGAGTGGGGGCTGCGGAAGCGCAGACGGGGAGCATACAAGGAACTGTCAACGACGGCGCCGGCGCTTCCATCCCCCATGCAAGCGTGAAGGCGTTCGACCAGGAAAAGAATATCGTTGCGCGCGAGACCACAACCAATGGTGAAGGCTTCTTCAACCTGAGTCCGCTGCTGCCCGGACAATATTCGGTCCGGATCCAGGCGCCGGGGTTTAAAGAATCCCTCATTAACAATCTGACTCTGGACCAGACCCAGATTATGGGCTTGGGTGTGTTGGTGCTACAACTCGGACAGCTTTCGGAATCCGTTTCGGTGGAGTCTCAAGCCGCCCAGGTCGAAACCACCACCGCTCAGAAGTCTTTTGTCATCAGTTCCAAGGAAGTGACCCAGATCCCGTTAAACGGGCGCGATTTCCAGACCCTGATGCGCACCTTGCCCGGCGTGGTTTCGAACGATACCAGCGATTTCCGGCTTGCATTCAACAACACGAACTCGTTCAACGTGAACGGGCAGCGCGGCAGCAGCAATAACGTGTTTCTGGACGGCGCGATCAACACAGACGTAGGCGCGAACGACGGGCAGTATACGCAGATCAGCCTTGATGCCGTGGGTGAATTCAAACTGCAGACCAGCGCGTTTAACGCAGAGTACGGCCGCAATCCCGGCGTCATGATTTCCATTAATACGAAGAGCGGCGGCAGCCAGTTTCATGGTACGGCCTACGAGTTTCTCCGGAATGACGCGCTGGATGCCCGCAAGCCATTCGACACCACGGGCGCTGTTGCTAAATTACGCTTCAATCAATTCGGCGCAAATCTGGGCGGTCCTGTCCTGATTCCGCACTTCTCTACCGGCGATCACAAAAAGCTTTTCTTCTTCTTCAATTACGAGGGGACTCGCGCGACAAGGCCGTTGAACAGCAACACGTTTGTCGATGTCCCAAGCGCGCAGATCCTCAGCGGGGATTTCCGGCAGCTTTACCGGTTTAACAGCGATGGCTCACCTGTTCTGAATACCAACAGCACATTCCCGCAGGGAACCGTCTTCCAGCCAGGCACCATTGTTCGCGACAGCCAGGGCCGCGCGATCAGCGGCGTTCCTTATCCAAACAACACGGTTCCCATGTCGCAATGGAACCAGAATGCCCCTGCCTTTCTCAAAATGTTGAATTTCATTAACCGCGCGGGCGCGCCCCAAACGCCAAACACGCCCGAGCAGGTGCGTGTCCCGTTTGCGCCCGCCTATAAATTCGACAAGAATGCCAAGGTGGCGCGCGTGGACTACAACGTCAGCCCGAAGATGAACTTTTTCTTCCGCTGGGCGGACGACGCGCAGCAGGAGCAGCAGGATATCGGAATCTTTAACACGCTGCCATACCCCATTTACCCTCAGTTTCGCGAGAAGCCCGGCGCAAGCTGGTCTTGGAACCTGGTGAACGTAATCTCTCCGCGCACCACCAACGAATTTATCTTCGCGTACAATCATCTGACGCAAGTGGTGGACGTGGCGCCCGGAACGGACAAGAACAGCTACGACCGGACTGCCCTGGGCTTCAAGTTCCAGGAACTCTATCCGGCGCAAAACACCCGGAACCGCTTCCCGAGTTTCAGTTGCGGTATCGGGAGCTGCAACTTTTCCCCTTTCCAGGCTAATTGGCGCAGCGAAGGCAAGACATACGCCTGGACGGACAATCTTACGCATACCCTTGGAACTCACACGCTGAAGACGGGCATCTATTTCAACTGGAACGACAACGGGCAACAACCCGGTTGGAGCGATGCGCTGAACGTGAATTTCGCGCCCAACGCCAGTAATCCGAATGACACGAACAATCAATTCGCCAACATGCTACTTGGCAATTTCACGACCGCCTCACAGACGCGAGGTATTTATTTCGGAGCATTCCGGTTCTTTGTCACCGAAGCATTTGTGCAAGATAGCTGGAAAGTGAGTAATAAGCTGACACTGGAATACGGGATTCGATGGGCCTACGAAGGTCCCACTTATACCCGTGGCAAGTATCTGCAAAGCTACTTCGAGCCAAATCTGTATAACCGGGCGCAGTCCGTTAGCATCAACACGGCCCCGGGCATCACCAATGGGACCATCATTGCCGGCTCAGGCAACCTGTACAATGGCCTGGTTCTTGAAGGGACCGGGGGCCTTCCTCTTGGTGGCGTGAAGCATCGGTATAACAATTGGGCGCCGCGCATCGGCATCGCTTACGATCCGTTCGGCGATGGGAAAACGGCAATTCGAATCGGCGGGGGTGTCTTCTACGAGCGCGTCCAGCAGAACGTTTACAATTTCGGCGGTTTGGGCAACCCGCCTCTGGTCTCGACGCCAACCTTCTATGGAGGGAATATCGACCAGATTTCTCCGGCTCTGCTCTCCGCCGGTACTATCGCACCGGTATCGGTGAATGCGATCGATCCTTCAGGCAAGATCCCGACCACTTACTCTTGGTCCTTCGATGTCCAACGCGAGATAGGTGCGAGGACGTCTCTTGATGTCGGATATGTCGGTAACATTGGCCGCCACTTGCAATATAACCGCGATCTGGGCCAGTTGCCGTTGAACACCACGACAGCGCCCGGAAGCACGATTCTTACGGCGGTCAATAACACGACAAACGCGATCCGGCCGTATCCCGGTTTCACCAGCATCAACTACACAGAATTTGGGGCGACCAGCAACTACAATGCGCTTCAAACTCGCCTGAGCCGCCGTTTCGCCACTCATCTGACCTTGAACGCTTCTTACACCTGGTCGAAGGCCATGGATGAAGTAGATGCTGACGGCAACGCCATCACATACTATTTGGACCGCCGGCGTGACTATGCCAGGGCCGGTTTCGACCGCACGCACGTGCTCAGCGTGGACTATGTCTACGAACTGCCCGCGTTTTCCCAAAATGAATTTCTGAAGAGAGTGGTGAACGGTTGGACGCTTGCCGGAATCACGCGCTTTGCCACCGGACCTCCGTTGAATATTACATCGAATGGCAATCTGGGCACCCTGGGAGGCGCGCCGCGGGCCAACTACCTCGGCGGGCAGATCTATCCGGACAACCAGAGCCGGCTGGAGTTCTTCAACCCTCTGGTGTTCGGCCGTCCGCTCGATGGCCAGTTCGGGAATCTGGGGCGCAACGCGCTGGTGGGCCCGGGGATCAATCAGTGGGACATTTCGGTTTACAAGAGCACCCAAATTTCCGAGCGCGTTCAAGCCCAGATTCGAGTCGAAACGTTCAATACTTTCAACCACACGCAATGGGCGGGTGTCAACACCGGCATCAGTGGGGCGAATCCGGGTTCCCCCGTTTCCACTGGCACCATCGGGACCTCCGGCCAAGTTACTACGACGCGTGATCCGCGCAACATTCAACTGGGAGTCAAGATTCTTTTCTGAGTTCGCCAAGGGGAGACGAAGCAATGTTCGTGAAGAGTATCGTTCTGGCACTTTGTGTTTTGGGCTTTCCGGCCGCCGGGGCGGATTTCCCGGAAGCTGCCATTTCCAATGGCGTAATCAAGGCCAAGATTTACCTGCCCGATGCGGAGAACGGCTACTACCGCGCCACTCGATTCGATTGGTCCGGGCAGATCCCAAGCTTGGAATACAAGGGCCACACTTATTTCGGAGAGTGGAATCCGGCGCCTTACGATCCTAAGCTTCACGATGCCATCACGGGACCCGTGGAGGAGTTCCTTACCAACGGCATGGGGCTGGGATATGCCGAAGCGAAGCCGGGCGGAACTTTTGTAAAAATCGGCGTAGGCGTGATTCGCAAACCGGAGGAGGCTCGCTTTCAGCAGTTCAAGACTTATGAAATCGCCGATGGTGGCGAATGGAAGATTACCCGCCATGGAGATTCGATTGAATTCAATCAGAAGGTGAAGGACCCAAACTCCGGGTACGGGTACGACTACACAAAGGTGGTCCGGCTGGTTTCGGGTAAGCCGGAGTTGGTTCTGGAGCATCGGTTGAGGAACACGGGCTCGAAAGAAATTGAGTCCGACGTGTATGACCACAATTTCTACATGCTGGATAACCAACCTACCGGGCCGGAAATTGTGGTGAAGTTTCCGTTCGACGTTCATGCGACTCGCGGGTTGGGAGATCTGGCCGAGACCCGCGGCAAGGAACTGGTTTACCTTCGTGAGCTGCAACGCGGGCAATCCGTGCAGAGCGACCTGACCGGCTTTGGCACGGATGTGAAAGACTACAACATAGCCGTCGAGAACCGGAAGACGGGGGCGGGCGTGAGACAAACCGCGAACAGGCCGCTGGCGCGTATCAACTATTGGTCAATTCGCACCACCGCCTGTCCCGAGGCTTACATTCACATGGCGATCGATCCGGGAAAGGAGTTCACCTGGAAAATTGCCTACGAGTTATACGTGTCGAAGTAAGCCGGCGTTCCGTCATTTGGCTACACGGTAATCGCTGAACGTGATCTTCTCGTCCAGAGACTTCCGGTCCACCAGAAGAATTCTCGCCTTACCCGAAACATCGATCTCCTCCGGGAACCAGAGGTTTTCCGCCACGCGGGTCTGCGTCAGTTCGAAATGGCCGCCCTTGCCGATGCGCGCCATAAACCAGCCGACAGCAATGGTACCGGTTACCTCCGCTTCCGCCTTGGCCATTCTGTATTCCCTCGCATCGATCCAGATTGTAGCCTCGATGTTCGAGAACATGCGGCCTTTCACGTCATGCGCTTCGAATCCGGGTTTGGGAGACGCTTTCACCACATAGCTACTACGCCCATTCACAACCTCCTTCCTCAAGAGTTGGAAATCGAATGCGTCCGGGACATCGTCAAGGAACTTGGTTTCAGATCTTCGTTTTCGCCGCTGCCGCTCCCGCTCAGCGGGCGTTTGATTCTGCCGGGCGCGCTTCGCACTGTTGTATTTCGCATCCTCGCGCTCCTGCTGCTCCGGCGTGAGCGGCTTTCCGTCGCGGCTCACCAGCCGTTCGTAAGGCGCACCCGCCAATGGGGCCGTCCGTGTCACTTCGGTGCTCTTGGCGTCGTTCTCGTCCGTCGTCAGGTAGGAGTAATGCTCTTCGGCCAGCGCATCGTGCCGGTAGTTTTGGATTGCCTTTCGCACCAGTTCCCGGGGATCTTGATCGCCAGCGAACGCCCATGAAACCATCGCCAGAAGCACGCCAGGCATTTTCATACCTATGAACGATGCACGGGGCTTGCCAACTCCTTACCCTCATGCGCTCCGGCCCCGATATCGCCAGGTCTTCATGCCGATGGACCGGTCAGCGCCGCAAACCGGGTTCCTGCCCGCTGGATGGTTTCATCGCGCTCCGGTCCGGTGGAAATACAGCCCACTTCCACCCCGGTTCTTTCTTCCAGGAACCGTACATAGGCACGGGCCGCAACCGGGAGATCCTCAAACTTCGCAGTTCCAGCCGTTTTCGTTCTCCATCCGGGCAGAGATTCATAAACCGGCTCCGCTTGATACAGAGCCGCCGCCGTGGCCGGCATCTCTGACAAACCCCGGTACGCGACGCAAACCGGAATACGATCCAACTCATCCAGAACATCCAGTTTGGTCATCACCAGGCTGTCGAAGCCGTTCACCATGGCCGTGTATCGCAGCAAAGGAATATCGAACCACCCGCAGCGCCGCGGCCTTCCTGTCACGCTGCCGAACTCGCTCCCGCGCTTCCGGATCAGTTCTCCCTGCTCATTCAGGCTCTCGGTGGGAAATGGCCCGCCGCCCACTCTCGTGATGTAAGCTTTCGAAATCCCGATTACCCCGCCAATTCGCGTCGGAGCTACACCGGTTCCCGTCGAAGCTCCACCGGCTATGGCGCTGGACGATGTCACAAAGGGATAGGTCCCATGGTCTAGGTCCAGCATGGTCCCCTGAGCGCCCTCGAACAGAATCCGTTCGCCGCGCCCGATCGCCTGGTTCAGCAGCACCGCAGTATCGCACACCAGGGGCCGCATCCGCTCGGCGTAACCTTCGTACTCGGCGCGCGCAGCGTTGTAATCCACGTCATCGTGAAGCCCCAGCGCCTGCTCCACCTGCCGCTTTTCTTTGACCAGCAGGTCGAAAGCCGCCCGGAACGTATCCCGCTCCAACAGTTCGCAGACACGAATCCCGCGCCGGCCCGCTTTGTCCTCGTAACATGGCCCTATGCCGCGCGAAGTGGTGCCAATCGAGATCCGTTTCTCCATGGTCCGGTGCCACGGAAACAACACGTGAGCACGGTTGCTGATCCTCAATTGGCCAGCCACATCCACGCCTGCGGATTCCAGCGACGCAATTTCGGCCAGCAGGGCCGCCGGGTCGATGACTAAGCCGTTTCCGATCACGGCCCGCTTCCCCGGATGCAAGATGCCCGACGGAATGAGTTTCAGAACGAATTTCCGGTCCCGGATCTGAATTGTGTGGCCCGCATTATGGCCTCCCTGGTACCGGGCGACTACATCGAAATTTTGCGACAGCAGATCGACGATTTTGCCTTTCCCCTCGTCTCCCCACTGCGCTCCCAAGATGATGATATTGTTAGACAAACTCTCTATTGTAACCCACTGTGTTAGCCTGAGTTCGATGCATCTCTCAGATGTCTTCCGGAACCTTGGCGAAGACCGTTTCACTCAACTGCTGCGCGGCGTTTCCATTGGCAAACTCAAGACGTATCAGCTTTATGAGCGCCTGAAGTTCCGGCTCCACATAGCGAAGCTCAATACGGAAAGCCTACGGAAAGCGGCGCCCCGCCTGTGGGAGCGCGTCGCCACCAAGGATGAGGAATACGCTACGGATCTCGCCCAGGCCGTTCTGGTTTCCCATCTGGATCTGGTGATCGCCGTTTTGAAGTTTCTCGGCGTTCCGAATGAAGAAGGCTTTTTCGTGAAAGATCTGGATCCTGCTCCTTACCTTACGGAAGGCTGGCGCGAACGGGTCTACGACGAATTCAAAGATAGATATCCAGAGCCGCTGGTGCTCTTTTATATTAACCATCTGGTTTTCGAATTGCAGAAATCCGCGGAGCCGTTCTTACCGTAGCGCCACGATCCGGACAAGCGACGTGCCAGGGCTGAAAACATTCGCGGAACAGACAGCGCACAGGTTAGGCTTGCTGAGCCTGATACGCGCCACCAGACGGGGACAGTGCCGTATCCTGATGTATCACCGCTTCCACGGCGATTCCGGCCTTCTCGCAAGACAGTGCGAACACCTTCGAGAGCATTACCGCCCGGTGACTCTTAGTGAAATCGCCTCAGCGGTACGCTCGGGGACCGCATTGCCTCCCAACGGGATCACGATCACAGTGGATGACGGCTATGCGGATTTCGCGCTGGCATTCCCTATTTTTAAATCGTACGGATTGCCAGTGACGCTTTACGTCGTTTCAGGGTTTGCGAATAAAGATCTTTGGATGTGGACAAGCCAAGTGGAGTTCCTGTTCAAGCACTCCCGGCGGCGTCAACTTACCGTGCCGGGCACCACCGGCTTGCCATCGCTATCTCTCGAAGGCCCCGAGCGCGGCCGGTCGCTTGTAACGCTTTTCGAGTTCCTGATTCAAGCGCCGGATGAACAGCGATGCGCTGTAATCCAGCAACTGCCACTTCTCTTAGACACTACGCTACCCGCGCAGCCGCCGCGTGAAGCCGAGTCTCTTTCCTGGGACCAGTTGCGAGGCATGGCTGCGGAAGGTTTGGAAGTGGGTGCTCACACGCGCCGTCATCCCGTGCTTTCGCGCCTCGCGGATTCCGAGTTGGATGAGCAAATTCGTGGATCGAAAGAAGAGATCGAACGGAATCTCGGCAGGCCGGTGCGGCACTTCTGTTATCCCAACGGGAAACTTGCTGACTACAGCCGTCAAGCGTTGGAAGCGGTAAAGGCCTCCCGCTACGAATCCGCCGTGGTTGCGGAGTTTGGCTTGGTGACCCCTGGCGCGGATCCGTTCCAGTTGCCCCGTCTGGGCGTGAACCCTTCTGTGCCCCAACTGTATTTCGAACGCCTAGTGGCTGGGTACGGACAGCGCATACCCGCCCGAATCGGCTAGGTATGCGCCTCTGGGACGAAGTACCATAAAAGACTTCAGGCTTCTTCGCCATTCATGCTCGATACCGCTCTCGCCGAACTTCAGGCCCGAACTCTACACACGATTCAGACCGCAACGGATCCCGCGCAGTTGGAGCTTGTTCGCATTGAGGTTCTCGGCCGCAAGGGCACGCTCGCCGCTATATCGAAAGATATGGGAAAGATGGGGGCGGAGGAGCGCGCCCGCACCGGCAAACTTCTGAACGCGGCGAAGCAGTGTCTTGAATCCGCGCTGGCGGTCCGCCAGGAGTATTTCGCGGCCTCCGCTCTCGCGGGGCGTCTCGAATCCGAGTGGTTGGACCTGACCCTGCCCGCGCCCGGCATCCGCCCCGGCAATCTTCACCCGCTTACGCGGCTGCAGCAAGAGGTTGAGGACCTCTTTGTCTCGCTTGGCTTCACTGTCCTGGACGGCTTCGAAGTGGAAGATGAGTTCCACAATTTCGACGCGCTCAACATCCCGGCCGACCATCCCGCGCGCGACATGCAGGACACCTTTTGGCTCGAAGGCGGCAAATTGCTCCGGACGCACACCAGCCCCGTCCAGGTTCGCGGCATGGAAACGCTGCCTTTGCCACTGCGCATGATCGCCCCCGGCCGCGTATTTCGCAATGAGACCGTTGACGCTTCTCACGAGCACACGTTTTATCAGCTTGAAGGGATGATGATCGACCGCAATGTTTCGGTGGGGAACTTGATTTACTTCATGAAGACGCTGCTGGGCGAGATCTTCGGCCGCGAAGTTACCGTGCGGCTCCGTCCCGGGTTTTTCCCGTTTGTTGAGCCTGGTTTTGAGCTTGATATCCAGTGCCTGATCTGCGGCGGGCAAGGCTGCCCTGTGTGCAAGCAGAGCGGCTGGGTGGAACTGCTGCCCTGCGGACTGATCAATCCAAAAGTCCTCGAAATGAGCGGCATCGATTCAAACGAATGGAACGGTTTTGCCTTCGGGCTTGGCCTGACGCGCTTGGCGATGATGCGTTATGCGATCGACGATATTCGTCTCTTGATGGGCGGTGATCTCCGGTTCCTCGCTCCCCATGCGGGGGCAGCGGCGTGAAGTTTTCCCTGAATTGGATCCGGGAGTTTGCGCACGTGCCTGAGGACGCGGGGCTCACCATGAATCTGATAACTACCCGCACCGCCGAATGCGAGGGACTTGAGGTCTATGGCGTTCCCGATGCCTGCCCCGCCACCATCGAATCGGTCGAGCCGGTTCCCGGCACGCATCTTACTCTCGCTACGGTTGAGACGGGGAGCTACGGGCGAAAGAGGGTCATCTGCGGAGCTTCAAACTGCCGCGCCGGCCTGCACACAGCTTACATCCCACTCGGCCGCAAGGTCATCCATGGCGTCGAAAGCGACGGCATGCTCGCCAGCGGCGAAGAACTCGGAATCAATCGCGACTGTTCCGGCATTGTGGAGCTCAACGGGCCGCTGCCCGCGCTCGACAGCATCATCGAAATCGACAACAAATCGCTCACGCACCGCCCCGACCTGTGGGGCCACTTCGGTTTAGCGCGCGAAGTGGCCGCCATCACCGGTGGCAGTCTTACAGATCCCGTCGATCTTTCGCTTCTTCCCACTCTTGAGCCTGAGGTCGAAGTGGAAGGCCATCCCGAACTCTGCCCGCGCTTTAGCGCCCTGGTTTTTGAAAACGTCACCGTCGCTCCGTCGCCTCTATGGCTCCAATTCCGCCTGACTGCGATTGGCCTGAACCCCATCAACAATCTGGTCGACCTGACGAACTATATCGCCGCGGAGCTTGCCCAACCGATGCACGCCTATGATCGCGCACTGCTCCACGGGAACAAACTGACTGCGCGGCCGGCCAGCGATGGCGAACATGTATTGGCACTGAATCACGAAGACTATGCGCTCACGGCGGCTCACTTGGTTATCGCCGATGCGGCGGGTCCGGTGGGAGTGGCCGGCGTGATCGGCGGCCTCGATACCGCAATCTCCGCATCTACCACGTCCATCGTTCTCGAAGCAGCAAACTTTCGCGCGTCTTCGATCCGCAAGACATCGGGCGCCCTGAAGATTCGTACGGACGCTTCGATGCGCTTCGAAAAAGCGCAGGACCCCGCCAACACGGTCCGAGCGCTCGCCAGGGCGATCGCTCTCATGCGGGAACTCTGCCCTGAAGCGCGCCTTGTGGGCGGCCTTGCCGATTGGCAGAACCCCCAGACAGAGCCGCCTCCCATTCCACTCGACGCCGGATGGCTCAATCGGAAGCTGGGCCGCGAGGTGCCGGAAGCCGAAGTCGCTTCCATTCTCACTCGTTTGGGTTTTGGTGTTACAGGCCCAGGGCCGCTGTTCCAGGTAACAGTTCCCTCCTGGCGCGCTACCAAAGACATCTCTACGCCGGACGATCTGGTCGAAGAGATCGGTCGAATGATCGGCTATGAAACTATCCCGCCCCAAGCGCCCACGGTCCTCTCCACCGTCCCGCCGGACACCCCCGAGCGGCTCTATTTGCGCCGCGTCCGAGCCATCGTAGCAGCCCAGGGCTTCACGGAGGTGTATAACTATTCCTTTATCAGCGAAGCGCAGGCCACTGAACTCGGCTTTGCGCCGGCTGACCTGCTGCGCGTCCTCAATCCTATCGCGCAGAACCAAAGCCTGATGCGCCCTTCGCTGCTGCCGGGCATTTACTCAAATTGCGTCGAGAACCGAAAACATCACTCTTCGTTTCGCCTGTTCGAGGTCGGCCGCGAGATCCACAAGCGCCCGGAGCCTTTGCTCCCCGACGAAGTTCCACATATGGTTCTCGCGATACACGGCGAAGAGGGTTCGCTGTTTGAACTCAAGCGCGTGGCGCAATGCCTGGCCACCCACATCCAGATCCGGCCTGCGGAAGCGCGCATCTTCGAACACCCGCGGCGTACCGCGGAAGTTCTCGCGGGCGCCACGGTAGTGGGCCGCCTGTTCGAGTTGCATCCGGGCTTCCTGGAAGGCCGCACCGCCATCCTGGATTTGGATCTGCGCCGGCTTGCCCCGCATGAACCGCGCATCGCCTACAAGCCACTGAATAAATTTCCGTCCAGCGGCTTCGATCTTTCTGTGTTTGCCCGGCCTCGTGAGCTTGCCGCCGATCTGGAGCGCCGTATGCGGATCTTCGCCGGCCCGCTGCTGGAGCGGATTGCGTATGTTCGCGAGTATGCGAAGTCCGATCGCAAGAGCGTTACTTTTCGCTTTACAGTCGGGGCGCCGGACCGCACTCTTTCCTCCGAAGAGGTTACCGCGGTCCGCACCGCTGTGATCGACGGCATGCGAAGTTTAGGCTATGACCTTACCGTTTAAATGCCTACCTCGCCCGGTGTAACCGCGTCCACACCAGCAGGCTGATGACAATACCCGCGGCTGCCACAAGAAAGCCGCCATGTAAATACCGCGCCCACTTTTCCCACTGATCTCCGACGAAATAGCCGAGCGCCAGAAACGTTGCCACCCACACAAGCCCGCCCGAGTACGCGAACAGAGCGAACCCGGGCAGCGGCATTTTTGACAGTCCCGCGACCAGTGCGGTGAAGTGCCGCACGCCCACGATGAAATACCCAAAGAAGAGCGTCCAGCGGCCATACCTCAGAAAGTAATCCTGCACCAGTTCCACATAGTGCGCCGGCACTCGGCGTACCACGACGCCGACGCCGGCGCGCCCCAGCGCATAGCTCAATGAAATGCCGCAGACGCTTCCCGCATACGCTGCGGACAGCGTCCCGGGCCACGCCAGGGTCCCGCGATGGATGGCAATGCCCGCCAGGACCAGAATAGTTTCGTCTGGAATGAGCGGCCCCACAATTCCCAACATCAGAAGGCAAAAGATAGCGGCATATCCATACTGCGCGACTAAGTGCTCCGCCCATTGCATCTATGCGCGCGCCGCTTCAAGCTCGGCCCGAATCCGCCGCACTGCCGCAACCGGGTCCGAAGCCCGCGTTACCTGCCGCCCGATGACCAGGTAATCCGCCCCATCCCGGATTGCTTCGGCGGGAGCCGCCACCCGCTTCTGATCACCCGTGGCCGCGCCTGGCGAGCGCACCCCCGGCGTGACCAATAGCATCTCCGGGCCGGCAAGCTCGCGGATCGCGCGTGCATCCATCGGTGAAGCCACCACTCCATCCATGCCGCACTCGCGTGCGTTCTTTACCCGCAGTGCAACCAGGTCGCTCACGGCGCATTCGTATCCCAGGTCGCGCAAATCGCGTTCATCGAAACTGGTAAGTACCGTGATGCCCAGTAACTGCAACGAACTTCCGCTGCGGCCCTCCACCGCTGCCCTCATCACTTCGCGCGACCCGTGTACTGTCAGGAACCGTGCTCCGGATTTCGCCGCCTGAGCCACAGCCCGCCGCACGGTCTCACCGATATCGTAAAACTTCATGTCGAGGAATACGTTGTGCCCCGCGGTGGCAAGTTCCTTGACGAAATCCATTCCAGCCGCGGCATACAACTCCATTCCGACCTTGAAGAACCGCACGTCCGGCGACAGTGTATCGACCAGGTCCCGAGCGTCGGATGCACTCTCAACATCGAGCGCGACGATCAACGGATCATGGTCAAACAAGCTCGATCGCCCTTCCGGTTGAGGCCACCACGCGTCCTACACGGTATCCCGACGTCATTCTCCCCACGTCGGCTTCAGTCATCGCGATCAACAATCCTCCTGAGGTTTGCGGATCGTTCAGCAAGCATTGCACCTCCTCCGGAATTGGGACGCGCGCCCTGACCGATTCCTCGACAAACAACCTGTTCCGCCGTAATCCGCCTGGGATTGCGCCCCCGGCGGCATACTCTAATGCTCCCGGAAGAAACTGCACTTGCGAGACAGTGATTTCGAGAGTTAATTTGCTGGCAACCGCCATTTCCCGGGCATGCCCCAGTAGGCCGAAGCCAGTCACATCCGTACAGCCATGCACCCTCAACCGCAGCATCTCCTCACAGGCTTCGCGGTTCAACCGCAGCATACTCGCAATCGAAGTTTCCATGTCCCCTTCACGCGCGATTCCCCGCTTCAACGCCGTTGCGATCACACCCGTGCCGATGCGTTTGGTCAACACCAGCGCATCGCCCACTTGTGCTCCCGCGTTGGTTTTGATCTGATCCGGATGAATTGTGCCCGTGACCGCATAGCCGAACTTGATTTCTTCATCTACCACGCTATGCCCGCCCAGAATGACAGCGCCAGCTTCATGGATTTTCGAAGCGCCGCCCTTCAGAATCTGCTCCAGGTCTTCCAGGTCGCCCGCCGCCGGCCAGCCCAGAACGCTTAATGCGGAAACCGGTTTGCCGCCCATCGCATAGACATCGCTCAAAGCATTCGCAGCCGCAATCGCACCGTAAGTGAACGGGTCGTCCACGATCGGAGTGAAGAAATCCACCGTTTGGACAAGCGCCACCGTCGGCGTCAGCTGATACACACCGGCGTCATCGGAAGTGTCGAACCCCACCAGCACGCGCTCATTCGCGAAGCGTGGGATCGACGCTAATACGCGGCCCAGGACCTCCGGACCTAGTTTGCCCGCTCAACCGGCGGCTTTTACATGAGCCGTTAGTTTTCGTGAAGACATTTCCCTATAATCAATAAACCATGAACGCCAGAGATGCATTGCTGTTTTGCATGCTGGCCGCGACGCCGCTTTTCAGCGCGCGCGAGCCGCAAGAGGATCCGCGCCTCCGCAACGCCTTTCGCCAACCGGAGCAGAATGGCTGGACTTTGGTTCATTTGGAAGGTTCTCCGGCGGAGATCGGTTTCCAGAATGGCTATCTGCTCTCCGCGGAAATATCGGATATCGAGAAGGTGACGGCGCTCGAGCTGACGCATGATAATCACAGGTCCTGGGAGTTTTTCCGAAAGGCCGCGAAAACCATTCTCTGGCCCCGCATTGAAGCCGAATACCGCGAAGAATTGCAGGGCATCACCGCAGGCCTGAACGCGCGCGGCGTCAAGTTGGATTTGTGGGACATCGTGGCGCTGAATGCTTCGCTCGAATGGCCGTACTATGTCAAACAGTACAATGACCGGCATCATGTGAAGCCGAACGGAGCCGCCGCCCCCGGCGATCATTGCAGCGCTTTCGTTGCGACCGGAAGTTACACCGCCGATGGCAAACCGGTGATTGCGCACAACAATTGGACCAGCTATCTGGATGGCCAGCGCTGGACTATCGCTTACGACATCGCACCGCAGCACGGCAACCGCTTCATCATGGACGGGCTGCCCGGCGTGATTCACAGTGCCGACGATTTCGGCATCAATGCAGCCGGCATGATGATCACGGAAACCACCATCACCGCGTTTTCCGGTTGGGATTCGAACGGCATCCCAGAGTTTGTCCGCGCCCGGAAGGCGATGCAG
>JALYXI010000135.1 GCA_030947245.1 Acidobacteriota bacterium | reverse complement strand
CTTCCAAACCGAGCCTGATTCCTTTCTTTGATGCTTCGTCCGCACACCTCTTCAGAGATTCTACAGCCCAAGCGACGGCCTGATCCTCTGTGACGCCTTTAGGTACTGTACCGCCGAACACCCGCACGTGCGAAGCCCCCAGCCTTTCTGCGACATCGAGCCACTTGCGGACCGATTCCACCTCGCCGGCCTGCAGTTCTGCAGTAGGCTGCGCCATGTGGGCACGCACTCCGATTGTGTACAAAGCCACCCCTGAGCGGTAGGCCAGCCTTTTCAGGGCGAACAGAGTCGGGTCATTGGTGTCCGGGAGCCAGTAGGTTGTCAGGTCGACCCCGTCGGCGCCCAGATCAGCCGTCATCCGGATAAGATCGGCATAGCTCATCGTCTTGCTTTTCAGCTGCTCACGGAAAGAATACGCGCAAATCGCCGGCCGGAATCGCCCTTTCTTCGTCGCGGAGGAAAGCGGCTCGGCGAGAGCTAAAGTGGCAATCGGAAGAAGCTTCAAGTACTCTCGTCGACGCATAAGCCTCGATTGTACTCGGAAGAACGTCCACTGCTGAAATGACGTTCAAGAAACGTTTCATCAATCTGGGGGAAATTTCATAAAAACGTTGACTTAGTCGTTACGCACATGCATACTATTCACACGCCTGCTAGGAGCGGGAGTTGCTCTTTTGGGCCATTTCGCCTGAAAGTCAAGACTTACGCGTAACTGATCGGTTTTCATTAGCCGAAGGGCTATTCTGAGAAACAAATGATCCGAACCTCTCTGATTTTGGGATTCGCGGCTCTTTCGCTGAGCGCTCAAGTAAAGATGAGCAGGGGAGTCGATCATATCTCAGTCGAGATCGACGGCAGACCTTACACCGACTATTTCCTTTCCCCGGACGGCAACAAACCTTATGTATACCCGCTTCGGACGGCCTCTGGCATCATAGTGACTCGTCACTTCCCGATGGATGAGGTCGCAGGGGAGACGCATGATCATCCTCATCATCGAGGCATGTTCTTCGCGCACGGAGACATAAACGGAGTCAATTTCTGGGCCACGGAGCCGAACAGCAAGACTCCGAATAAGGGCAGCATGGCGCTGAAGAAGGTGGTCGAGGCCAAAGGCGGAGCAAAATCCGGCACGATCAAGGCCGTCTTCGATGGCTTGGACCCGGAAGGCAAACCAATGATGACCGAAGCCCGCACCCTTACGTTCTACCCTGGTCCGGAGCTTCGCATCATCGATTTCGAGGTTCGCATCGATGCACTCAGGCAGCTTAAGTTCGGAGATACAAAGGAGGGCACCTTCGGAATCCGTTTGGCCACACCTCTGTCAGAAGACAAGAGCGGCAAGATGGTGAACGCCGAGGGCGCCCAAACCGAGAAGAACGTCTGGGGGAAACGATCACCCTGGGTGGACTACTCCGGGCCTCTCGACGGCAAAACTGTGGGAGTAGCTATCATGGATAACCCTGCCAACCCGCGCCATCCTACGTACTGGCATGCACGCGCATATGGGTTATTCGCTGCCAATATCTTCGGCGTCCGGGAGTTCACAGGCGACAAAACCCAAGATGGAAGCATGACGATTGAGGCCGGCAAATCGGTCACCTTCCGTTACCGCGTGGTGATCCACCCGGGCGACGCTCAGAGTGCCAACATCGCGTCGCTCTTTCAGCAGTACGCCTCCAAGAAGCAGGAGTGAACGTGATCCGCAGCAAGTCATCCCGGATGGTTTTATTCGTCAGTTTGCTAGGACTCGCTTATCTTGCTGGTTCCTGGGCCGCGCCGGCCCATGATGGGAAGTGGTTCGAAATCCGGTACGGGGCATGGGGCGGACCGGGCGTGAATGCCGCGCCGGGTCCGATGGATACCATTCTGGTGAAGGACTACGCGCCTCGATCTTCGGTAGTAACCCAGGAACATCTCATCGCACGAGCACGTACTCCCGTCATTGATGTGCACGCCCATGTGAACGCAAATACCCCGGAGGAGGTGCAGGCCTGGGTACGCACAATGGACGAGGTCGGAATTGAGACTACCGTCATCCTCACCGGAGCGACTGGGGCGAAATTTGACCAGTTCGTAGAGCTGTACCTGAAACCTTATCCAACCCGGTTCCAGTTGTATTGCGGCCTCGACACAACACGCTTCAGCGAAGCAGGCTATTCACAGCGCGCCGTGGCTGAGTTGGTACGGTGTTACCGGAAAGGCGCACGAGGCGTCGGCGAACTGACTGATAAAGGCTACGGCTTAAGCGGGGACACCAGCCTGCCCCTGGCACACCGGCTCCATCCCGATGATCCACGCCTGGACGCGTTCTGGAGGAAATGCGCCGAATTGAATATACCGGCCACTGTTCACATCGCCGATCATCCGTCCTGCTGGAAGCCGCTGGATGTCTATCAGGAGCGCACTCCGGATTACCAGCATTTCAATTTGTATGGGAAAGATGTACCCTCCTACGAGGAACTGATCGCCATCCGGGACCGCACCCTGGCGAAACACTCCGCCACTCGGTTTATTGCGTGTCATCTCGGAAATCAGGGACATGATCTGGCGAAACTCTCGAAGGAACTCGACACCTACCCGAATCTATTTCTTGACATTTCCGCTCGCGATTACGAAGTGGGACGGACTCCGAGAGCTGCGTTTAAGTTTCTGAACGCCTATCCGGATCGCGTGTTGTACGGTTCTGACATGGGCCGCGACAAAGCTATGTACCAGGCATGGTGGCGATTATTCGAGACTGCGGACGAATTCCTGCCTGGCAGAATGTGGTGGCGGTACTACGGGTTAGAACTTCCTACCCCGCTGCTAGCGAATTTGTACGCCCGGAATGCACGCAAAGTGATGAATTTAGAAGCTTATCGATGACTCGGCCGGAGCCTAGCTAGCTGATACCAACGTATAGTTCGTTCCGCAATTTTCGAAGGTAAATATATGACCAGAGTCCTTATTGCATGCCTGTTATCCCTGACCGCGCTAACCGCCGCTGAACCGACGGGTACATTGGCAGGCACGGTATTGGATCCTGCGGGAGCTGTAATCGTTGCAGCCAGGGTTCTCGTTTCCAATACCGAGACGGGCCTGACCCGGGAGATGCGGAGCGGGGGAGATGGTGGCTTCGTGTTTCCACTGCTCCCTGTAGGAGCTTACAAAATTGGTGTTGAGGCGGCCGGTTTCGGCCGGTATGAACAGACTGGAATACAGCTTGCGGCTGATCAGTCCGCAACTGTACAAATTCATCTCAGAATCGGATCAGCGACCGAGTTGGTGGAGGTCACTGCTAACGCTCAGATGGTGGAGGCTCGCTCGGGCGCCCTCAGTCAGGTAGTGAACGAACAGAAGATTATCGAACTGCCCATCAACGCCCGGAATGCCGCATCGCTGGTGCTCCTCGCGCCCGGGGTGGTTGACCTTAGGGCCGGAAACGCAAATGGCAGAGGCGATACCGTACAGACGGTGACCTACCCCGGGGCTGTTTCTATCGCGGCCAATGGAGGACGAGCTGATACAGCCAATTACAACCTGGACGGCGGTAGCAATCAGGACACCTACACGAACGTGAACAACCCGTTCCCGAATCCGGACGGAATCGAGGAGTTTAGTGTCCAGACAAATAGTTTCAGTGCGGAATACGGAAGAGGTTCGGGCGCCATTGTAAATGTAGTGACCAAGTCGGGGACTAACCAGTTCCACGGTAGCGCCTTTGAATTCCTTCGCAACGGGAATCTGAATGCCCGCAACTTCTTTGCCGCAACACACGACCAGCTCAAGCGAAATCAATTCGGTGGCAGCTTCGGTGGACCCGTAATCAAGAACAAGCTATTTTTCTTTGGGACCTACCAAGGCACCCAGATCCGTGACGTCCAATCCGGTAATAGTGCTACTGTGCTGACCGGTGCGCAACGCTCCGGCGATTTCTCCGCTTTGAGCCGCCAGATCGTCGACCCCTTAACGAAGGCGCCATTCCCGGGCAATATCATCCCCACAAGCAGGCTCAGTCCAGCAAGCTTGAAGCTGCTGCAATACTTGCCGAGTTCCGGCTCTTCAGACGGATTGGTTCGCTTCGACCTCCCCGACAGTGAGCACGAGAACCAATACATGGGCCGCGTGGACTACCTTTTAGGGAACCAGAGACTTTACGGACGCTATCTGTATACCGATTATCAGAGAAATGCCGTGATAGGTAGTCAGAACCTACTCACAGCCACGCGCGGATACGATCTTCCCACTCACAGCGCCTCTTTCAATCACACATTGACGATTGGCCCTACCTTACTGAACAGCTTCATCGTATCGGTTTCACGAAACCACTCCCAAGTTCTCTCGGGGGCTCCGTTTAGCTTGGCCGATCTTGGCGTGAACGGAGTCGCTCATAGCAACCCATCTGAACTGGTCATCAGTGTCGCCGGGTACTTCTCCATTAACAGCGGACACCCGGGCCAATTCGACCGCGACAGTTACCAGATCGCCGATAGCTTGCATTGGGTGAAGGGGAGTCATGAGATCGCCATGGGCGGCGACTTTTTGCGTTCGGGGTTCGACGGCGTCAATACTTACAGGCAGAACGGGGCTTTCCGGTTTCGGGGGACCAGCTATTCCGGCAACCCTCTTTCGGATTTTATGCTCGGTTACGCAGATCGGTTTCTGCAAGGCGGGGGCGAGTACACGTCCCGGCACGGCAATATGGGTAGCCTCTTCGTGCAGGACAACTTCAAGGCAAGGCGCAACTTGGTGCTGAGCCTCGGTCTGCGATGGGATCCGTTCGTTCCGCCCACTGAGCAAAAAGGACGCACCGAATGCTTTGTGCCCGGCGCACAGTCCGTGCGATTCCCGAAAGCTCCAGCCGGTTATTTGTACGCGGGCGATGCGGGCTGTCCGGACGGCGGCGTTCCTTCTAATTGGAAACAATTGGCGCCGCGCCTTGGTCTCTCTTTTAATCCAAATGGCGGCAAAATGGTGATCCGGGCAGGGGCGGGTCTGTTCTATCAGCCACCTTTCCTGGAGGCCTTCAATAATATGGTGGACAGCGCTCCGTTCAGTCCGCAAGTGCAGATGTTCCGAGTTCCGTTCGATAATCCATATGCGTCAGCCTTCAACCCGTTCCCCGCACAGTTTGCGCCGATCATTCCTGCCGGCAACGTGGCCTTTACTACGCCCCTTAGCCTCGCTGTTTCTTACGCTCGGGACTGGAAGCCTTCGCGGATTATTAACTGGAACTTCACGGTTGAAAGGCAGCTCGCCGCTGACTTTCTGATGCGCGCGTCCTATGTTGGCTCGAAAGGAACTCATCTCAATTACAACACCGACATCAATGCCCCGACGCCGAGTTCAAGCGCTACGGTGGACAACGAAGACGCGCGGCGTCCTTATCAGCAGTTCATCCAACTGACTCAGGACGTCTCAGGGGCGAACTCTACATTCCACGCACTCCAGCTGTCGGTGGATAAGCGCTTCTCTCACGGTTTCACCGCGAGCGCGAACTATACCTGGAGCAAGAGCATCGACGCTGTGTCCTATTCGACAGATCTCGATACCATCAACATACTGAATCCTTACAACGTCAACGCGTATCGAGGCGTGTCGGACTTCAATATCCCGCATCGTTTCGTGTTGAACTATGTGTGGCAACTGCCGTCACCGAAAGCAAAGATCATGCGTGCCGTACTCGGCGGCTGGGAAACCTCGGCCATCTGGACGTTGCAGAGCGGCTTCCCTTTAAACATCTCTTCTGGCAACGACACGTCGTTCAGCCTTCCGACTGTTGCGAACGATCAGGCGCAGTTGCTGTGTAGCCCTCAATATACGTCCGGCTCCCAGACCAGCCGCGTTGGGAGTTGGTTTCAACCACAGTGCTTCGGCGTTCCCCAGGCCAACACCTTTGGAAATGCTGGCCGCAACATTCTGATCGGACCGGGTACCTTCAACGTTGATGCTGGAGCGCACAAGGTGTTCACTCTGAAGGAGAACTTGCGACTGCAATTCAGGGCCGAGTTCTTCAATACATTCAATCACCCTCTGCTGAATAATCCCGACACCACCGTGCCTGATTCGAACTTTGGGAGGATCACAGGCGCCCGTGCTCCTCGCACTGTTCAACTCGCGCTGCGGCTAAGCTTCTGACCATGCGTTTTTGACCGACGCGTTCTCATGCCTCCGAACACCAGACGTGCATTTCTGCAAGGCGCGGTTGTCGCCCAGCCGCTTCTGTCTCAACTGGTCAACGCGGCGCCTACGGACGAGTCTGGTGCAGAGCGTTTTCCGGGGGTGGCTTACAGGAATTACCCGCAATGTCTTCCTGATTACCTGCGTTCACTGGCTGTTACAGCCCGCAATAAGCGTAACTCGGAACTGGCGCGAATCGTATCCGCGAAGACCGCTCTTGAGCGTCAAATCTGGGTAAGACAAACCTTGTTCCGTCTGATCGGTGCGTTCCCGGAAAAGACGGACCTGAATACACAAGTCCTCGGTTCTTTCGAGCGGCAGGATTACCGGGTCGAAAAGGTGGTTTATGAGAGCCGTCCCAAGCTGTTCGTTTCTGCAAACCTTTACGTTCCCAGTAAGGGGCAGCCCCCGTTCCCCGGCGTGCTATTCCAACTGGGCCATTCCTGGAACGGCAAGGCGTGGGATTCGTATCAGCGAGCCTGTCAGGGCTTAGCCAAACTCGGGTTCCTGGTACTGGCCTTCGATCCGGCCGGCCAAGGTGAACGAATCTATTACCCGGATAGCACTGGAGTGCGTACTCGTCTTCCGGGGGGATCTGATGCGGAACATACAGTTCCCGGCAAACAGATGTTGTTGGTGGGCGCGACCTGCAGTGAGTTCCAGCTTTGGGATGCCGTTCGCAGCTTGGACTATTTGGCGCAGCATCCTCTCGTTGACCCGAATCGACTGGCTTCGACCGGGCAATCAGGCGGAGCCACTCTTACTATGCTGCTTGCAGCGGTAGATGATCGGCTAAAGGCCGCAGCGGTGTTCAGCGGCAACACGGAAAACCTTGCCTGCAAAGATTTCCTTCCGCCCGGTTCGACGGACGATGCCGAGCAGAATTTGGTTGGAGCCGGGCCGCTCGGATTCGACCGCTGGGACTGGCTCTATCCACTAGCGCCCAAGCCTCTGTTGATTTCGGTCAGCGATAAAGATAGCTTCGGTACTTATTCGCCGAACTACGTGAAGAACTCTTGGGAAGAGTACCGGAAGTTGGCGCGTATTTACCAACTGTTGGGAGCATCGAACGCCCTGAGATGGGCTGATACTCCGTTGCCCCATGGCCTTTCTTACGACAGCCGTCTCCAGATGTATAACTGGTTCTTGCGCCATCTGAAAGGCGTGAGTGAGCCGATTGGTAAAGAGCCCCAGGTTGCGCCGGAGCCGGACACGGAACTGTGGGTTTCAAAAAACGGGAACATGATGCGCTCCTTCGGCGGGGAGACGCCTTTCACCCTGACGAAACAGCGGGCCGCATCTCTAAGGGGAACGGACACGCCTGCGCCGCTCCCTCAGTTACTTGGCGTAGAGTGGCCCGCACGTCAACGTAGCCGCATGTCGTTGATGAAAGTGCCTTCCCAAGGCGGAATCAGCATCGAGGCGCTCGACATTTCCTCCGTCGCCGGCGTGAATCTTCCGGCATGGCTGTTTCGCCCTGAAAAGGAAAGCTCGAATAAATCGGTCTTATTGTTGCTTCATCCCGCAGGTCGAAATGCTTCCTGGCGAGAGGATGAACTGTGCCAGCAATTGGCCATTGGTGGGGTGACAGTTTGCGCGGCCGATGTGCGCGGGATAGGCGACATGTCGCCTGAATTCAGCCCGGGCGCGCCCGGTTATGCTCAATCGCACCAAACAGAAGAAGATTACGCATGGTCGTCTCTCATGCTGGGTAAATCCCTTCTGGGCCAGCGAGTAACGGATATTCTAGCCATATGCGGCGCTTTGCAGACAGGTTTAGCGTTGCGCGGGCGCCAGATTGCGCTTGCCGCGTTGGGAAAGATGACGGCGCCGGGCCTGTTTGCCGCCAAGTTGACTTCGGAAATCAGTGGCGCCTACCTTGCCGGTGGACTGTCCTCGTACGGTAACATCATCCAAACTGAAAACTACACCCACAGCTTTGCTAACTTTGTCCCCAACATACTCGCTCACACTGATTTGCCTGAATTGGTAGCGGGCTTGGCGCCGAGACGGGTTGTGATCGCAGGCGCCGTCGATGCCAAAAACGCCCCGCATTCTGAAAGCGAAGTACATCATATTTATGCGGCTGCTTTGAATGGCGGACACTTGGAATTGCGGAATCAAGCAAGCTGGACTGCAACAGCTCTGAATCAGTTTTGGTCGTCTATTTAGCTATGCAGCACACGGCAACTTCTCTGATGATTCAGAAATCTCTCTTTCAGGGCAACTACAAACGCCTGTACAGTTTTGCCATGGCTTGGCGAACAGCTAATTTTGGCAAGCTATACACTGCCCGTGAGCCGAACGCGTGAAGAATAAACCGTCGTTTAGAGATCTTGCCAAGCTTGCCAAGGTAAGCACCGCGACAGTGTCCCGAGTGGCTCGCGGCCAGGTCAATGTGGATACCGCTATTCGGTCTCGCGTCAGAAAGGCAGCCGAGGAACTCGGCATGGACCTGGAACAGAGACGCCACGAGCGGGCGAGCATCATCGCATTTGTCCTTGGGAACCGGAATCTTCTGCACAATTTTCAAGCGAGAGTTCTTTCCGGAGCCGAAAATTACTGCTGCTCCCAAAACAAGGAAATCTTGTTTCTGCCGTTCCGATACTCGCCGGCAGTACCATCCCGAGAGTTGCATTTACCGCAGATTCTCAGCCAGCGAGCTTTGGTACGCGCAGTGATTCTGGGCGGTACCCACTCGGCCAATATGCTCAGCGCGCTACGCGAGCGTGAGATTCCGTTTTCGGTCCTGGGAAACAACGTACTAGGCCAATGGACTCCCGGAGAGTATGATGCTGTGTACTCGGACGATATTCAGGGCGCGTTCGATCTGACTGCGCATCTTATGAACATTGGTCATCATGACATATGGTTTATCGGGGATAGCCAACTTCCCTGGTATGCGCGGTGCGCCAAGGGATATCGCGACAGTATGGTCCGAGCCGGGCTGCAGCCGCGATTCAGTGAAATTCACTCTGACGACCGGGAGTTAGGGTACCTCGCGATGAGATCAATCCTTTCGCGGCGTGAACCGGTAACGGCAGTGATTGCCGGGTCGGATCAAATCGCACGAGGCGTTTATGAGGCATTGAACCAATCCGGCGTTCGTATCCCAGACGATATCAGCGTTGCAGGATTCAACGACAGTGAAGCTTCCTTGATGCATCCGGCGCTAACCAGCGTGCGGGAATTTCCTGAAGAACTGGGCAAGCATTTGGCGGAGTTTGTACTTAGGCGAATTCAAGAGCCGGAGCGCGAACCGCAGCAGTTGACGATTCCAACACGCGTGGTGGTGCGTGAATCTACCCGGCCACGTTCGCCGGACCAGGCAGGACTCACACTTCGGCGATCAGCGGATGACGAAACAAACCCAAACTGAGCCGCAAGGTGCAGCAACCATCCCCGGATTCCACCGGCGCTGGTGGATTGTGTGGGCCCTTTTCGGCTCCACTGTCCTCAACTACTTCAACCGTCAGACCCTGTCCGTGCTCGCCCCATTGATTTCCAAGGAGCTTCACCTCAGCCATAGCGATCTTTCTCATATCTTTGCCGCGTTTCAGGTTTCTTATGCCATCACATGGCTGCTCGGCGGCATCTTTCTCGACATCGTCGGAACGCGCCTAGGCCTGTCGATCGCTGTGGTCTGGTGGTCTCTGGTAAGTTTTGTAACGAGCTTTGCAACATCAGTTTTCACATTCCAAGTTCTGCGATTTCTGCTTGGAATAGGCGAAGGATTCAATTGGCCGGGCGCCAGCAAGGCGGTGGCGGAATGCTTTCCACCAAAGGAACGTGGGCTTGCAGTGGCTATCTTCGACAGCGGATCGAGTGTCGGGGGCGCCATCGCGGCTATATGCATTCCTTGGATCGCGCTGCAATTTGGATGGCGAAACGCGTTTGGATTTTCCGGAATCTTAGGCATTGCATGGCTGGCTTGGTGGCTTCTCGTCTATCCTTCTCAGAAACCAAAAGTGGGCCTCACGGGCAATTCGCAGGTTCCCGAAAAGCCGGGTCTCCGGACTTGGCTACCGATCCTTAAGAAGCGTGAGACTTGGGCCATCGTGATCGGCCGTTCGCTGACGGACCCCGTGTGGTGGTTTTATGTGTTCTGGCTGCCGCAATACCTGAGCGACACTCGTGGATTCAGTCTTCAGAAGATTGCTCTTTTTGCCTGGATTCCATTTGTAGCGGCGGATGCGGGGAACTTCGCGGGTGGTTTTGCTTCAGGGGCGCTAATTAAAAAAGGCATGTCCGTGATGCGCTCGCGAAAGTGGATCTGCGTGGCCAGCTGTCTTCCGATGCTGGCCGGCATCCCCGCGGCTCTGGTCCAAGGTCCAGCGCTGGCATTGACCCTGATTTGCTTTGCGTTATTCGGCTACGCCGCGTGGTCCACAATGGGTTTAACACTTCCCTCCGATCTATTCCCGCCGGATGTGGTCGGCTCAGTCACTGGGCTGAGTGGTCTTGGAGCAGGGGCCGTATCGACGGTGTTCACGCTTTTAATTGGTGCGCTTGTGGATCGCTTCTCTTATGTCCCGGCATTCGTGGCGGCGGGAACTATGCCCTTACTGGCAACATTGAGCATATTGCTTCTGATCCGAACGAATGGGCAAAGTG
>JALYXI010000123.1 GCA_030947245.1 Acidobacteriota bacterium | reverse complement strand
AGGCAAGCCCTCCGACGCGCGCACCGATATCTATTCGTTCGGCTGCGTCCTTTACGAAATGCTGACCGGGGTGCGCGTTGCGGCGGAACGGAAGCCGCTGCCCTCCCGCGCGCTCGAGACAATCGTGGCCCGTTGTCTCGAAACAGATCCGGCGCGGCGCTGGCAATCCGCGGCCGAGTTGGTGCGCGCACTCGAAGCAGCGCGCCTTAATAGCAAAAAAGTAGAGGGGGCAAAACAACCTACGCGAAAACAAGTCGCAAGTGGATCGTTCCGGCCGCCGCGATTTTCGCGATCGCTCTCGCCTCGGTCTATTTCGTTCTCCATCCCAAGTCGAAATTGGTGAACGCGCGAAAACTAACGGACAGCGACACGATTGTCCTTGCCGATTTCGTCAATACCACCGGGGATCCGGTTTTCGACGGCACGCTGCGCCAGGGGCTGGCCATTCAGCTCGAACAGTCCCCCTTCCTGAAAATCATGGACGACGCGCAGGTGCAACAGGGTCTGCGGCTGATGAGCCTACCGCCCGGAGCGCGCGTCACCAACCGGATCGCGCATGACATCTGCGTGCGCGACGGAGCCGCGGCTACCATCGACGGCTCTATCGAGCGTCTGGGTAAGAGTTACGTCATCGCGCTCCAGGCGACCGCTTGCCAGGGCGGCGAAATACTCGCCCGGGAGCAGACGCAGGCGGACGGCAAAGAGCGCGTGTTGAACGCCGTGGGAACCGCCGCGACCGCCATGCGCGCGAAGCTCGGAGAATCGCACAGTTCGATCGGGAAGTTGAATCGCCCGCTGGAACAGGCGACCACGGGTTCGCTGGAAGCTCTCCAGAGCTACACCGCGGGCTTCGCCGAGCTGGGCCGTGGCCGGTTTCTGGCTGCTGTTCCGTTTTTTGAGCGCGCCATCGCGCTCGATTCGAATTTCGCCATGGCTTACTACTTCCTCTCGGTTGCATTCAACAATGCCGGGGACACCGGGCGCGAGGCCGAATACCAGACAAAGGCTTTTGCGTTGATCGACCGCGTCTCCGAATATGAGCGGGACAACATTGCGGCCGGCCACTACCAGTCCATCGGCGAGGTGGACAAAGCAATTGACGCCCATCGACTGGGTATCGCGAATTATCCCCGCTGGTGGGGATTTCATAACTACTTGAGCGAGAAACTCATAAGCCTGGGGCAATTCGAAGAGGGACTCCGGGAGGGCCAGGCAGCGGTTGAGTTGCAGCCGAACGCGGAACCGCCCTATCGGCGCCTCTTGGACGCCTACATGTGCCTGGACCGGCTGGACGAGGCCAAGAAAGTTGCTGAGAGTGCGCGGATGCACGGCATCGACGGCGCCAGGATCCACCAGCGCTTCCTCGAAATGGCTTACATCGAGGGCGATCAGGCTGCTGTCGACAGGGAAACTCAGTGGTACGCAGGCAAGCCGGAGGAGTACTTGAGCTTTGGCTTGCAGGCGGCCAATCGGAATGTTCGGGGCCAGCGTCGCGAGTCCGGCAAGTTGTACAAGCGCGCCGCGGAGACGGCGCTGCGCCGGGGGCTCCGGGACGTCGCGGCGGGCTTCGAAGAAGCCGATGCGCGTGCCGACGCGCTGTCGGGTAACTGCCTGACCGTGCGCCACCTGGGGCATCCGGCACTGGCATTGGCGATGTGCGGCGATGCGCCCCAGGCGCGGAAACTCGCGGCGGAGACTTCCAGGCATTTTCCGAATGGAACTCTCTGGAATGCGGTGCAACTTCCTGCGATTCGCGCGGCGATCGAACTCCAGCGCGGCCAGCCCGTCAAATCGGTGGAACTGCTGGCTTCCGCCACGCCTTACGAGCGCGCTTACCCCGAGGCGGCGTACCTGCGAGGCTTGGCGTACCTGCGCCTGCGAAAGGGCGAGGAGGCCGCCGCCGAGTTCCAAAGGATACTGGATCACAAGGGCGCCAGTTGGGCTAGCACATGGAAATATCCGAATTGGGGACTGTACTATTCGATCTCTTACGTGGGTCTCGCGCGTGCCTCCGTTCTCGCGGGCGACCCGGTGAGAGCCAGAAGAGCCTTCCAGGACTTCTTCGCGCTGTGGAAGGAGGCGGACGCGGATTTGCCTCTTCTGGTTGACGCCCGGAAAGAGTACGCGAAGCTCCAGTGACTTTACCAACGGGCCTGGTACACGGCGTTACCGTGAAATCGACCGTTAATATTCCACCGTCAGAAAAGTGTCAGGCTCAATTCCGGCCTGTCTGAGTATGGCGCGCAATGTGCCCTCCGGCATGTCGCCCGGATGGTTAGGGATTGTCGTATATTGATTTGTACCGGCGTTGAACCAGATCTCGTGACTTCCGGCTGCCTGTCGATCGAATTCGAAGCCGCAAGCTTTCAGCTTACGGGTGACCTCTCGATACCGGAAACCTGCGAGTCGACCCATTTAAGCGGCGACGACAATAGTGTAGTCCCGGCGCTCTGCGGCGGGCGGCAGAGACGGCAAACCATCCCGCTCCCGGCGCGCGTCCAGAAGCTTTCTGGCAACGTCACGTGCAATCTCCACCGTTTCGGCTACCGTTCGCCCTTGTGCCACAAGTCCCGGCAACTCGTCTGAAGTCGCGAGGAAGCCGCCCTCGGGCAGTTCTTCGACTTGAATCCTGATCGCCAACTCCATGCACACTGATGCTAGCATCGTGAGTGTTTTCCCGATATCCCTTGGGATACGGCGTTACCAGATTCTCCCTGAGAATCTCCACAAGGCGCTTCAGCGCGCGGCTGGATTCATAGATCTCCGCGTGCTGGACAGGGCCACAGGCTAATATTGAGAAATGATCAAGCTCACGATTTTAACCGCAGCTTTGTTTGCCGGGAGTTTAGCCGCGCAGACCACAGTGAACATGAAAAACGCCCAGGGCGAAAGCGTGGGTACGGCGGAACTGTCGCCGGCCAGCGAAGGCGCCGGCATGGGCGTGCAGATCAAGCTGAACCTGAAGGATCTGCCGCCGGGCGAACACGCGATTCATATTCATGCGGTAGGCAAATGCGAAGGGCCGGACTTCAAGAGCGCCGGTCCGCACTTCAACCCGGAGAAGAAGCAGCACGGCATGGATAATCCGCAGGGGCCGCACGTGGGCGACATGCAGAACATCACGGTAAGTTCGGATGGGACGGTGCAAACGACGGTGACCGCGGCCAACGCTGTCATGGGATCGGGCGACCACTCGCTCTTCGGGCCGAACGGCGCCGCGTTGGTGATTCATGCCAAAGCCGACGATATGAAAACCGACCCGGCGGGTGCGGCCGGTGACCGCATAGCGTGTGGCGTAATCACAAAGTAATCCTTTGTGGACCAAAAAGGAGCTATTCCGCCAGGTACAGACGGAACTCTCCGGTCATAAGCTGATTGCTGTTTCGAACCGGGAACCCTACGTACATCAGAGGGATGGCAGCGGCGCTGTAAAGGTGCAACAACCGGCAAGCGGAATGGCTGCCGCCATCGATCCGATTCTCAAAGCATGCGGCGGCACATGGGTGGCCCATGGCAGCGGGAATGCGGACCGTGACGCGGTGGATGAGCACGGGCATGTCGCTGTGCCTCTCGATGACCCGAAGTACACGCTACGGCGCGTTTGGCTCACTGAGCAGCAGGAGAAAGACTACTATTACGGCTGCTCGAATGAGAGCCTTTGGCCGCTCTGCCACGTCGTGTACACGCGTCCGGTGTTCAAGGAGCAGTATTGGGAAGCATACCGTGAGGTGAACCGGCTTTTTGCGGATGCGGTGCTGGAAGAAGCGGGCGATGAACCGGCGTTCGTGTTCATTCAGGATTACCACTTTGCGCTGCTGCCGCGGATGCTGAGGGACCGTAATCCGAAACTTGTGATCGCGCAGTTCTGGCACATCCCATGGCCGACACAGGAAATGTTTCGGACCTTCCCCTGGGGCGAGGAACTGCTGGAGGGAATGCTGGGGAATGACCTGTTGGGGTTCCACTTGCGTTACCACTCGCGCAATTTCACGGAAGCAGTGCGCCTGGGGATTGAGGCGCGGGCGGACCAGACGGGTTTCGATATCACCCGGCACGGGCATGTGACCCGCGTCCGGGCATTTCCGATCAGTATCGATTTCGATGAGTATGAGTCATTCGCGAAAAGTGAAGAAGCGGGGCGGCAACGGGAGCGGTGGATCGAGGAGCTAGGGCTTGCGGGCAAACTGGTCGGGGTCGGTATTGACCGCAGCGACTACACAAAGGGCATTCCCGAACGTCTGAGGGCGGTGGACCGAATGCTGGAGCAGTGGCCTGAGTATCGGGGCCGCCTAAAATTCGTGCAGATTGCGGTGCCCAGCCGGGCGGAGATTCACGATTACCAGAAGCTCGACGAAGAAATCACGCAGTTAGCGGAGCAGATCAATGCGAGGTGGGAAGGCCAGCCTGTGGTGCTCCTGAAAGAGCAGCATGGCCCTGTAGCAATGGCTGCTCTGCACGGGATTTCAAACTTCTGCGTTGTGAGCGCGCTGCATGACGGGATGAATCTGGTGGCGAAGGAATTCGTCGCGAGCCGCGTCGATGAAGACGGCGTACTGGTGCTGAGCCGCTTCACAGGCGCGGCGCGGGAGCTGACTGGCGCGCTGCTGGTGAATCCGTACGCGGTGGAGGAGATTGCGGAGGCCTGCCGGCAGGCGCTCGAAATGCCGCTGGACGAGCGGCGGCGGCGGATGCGCAAATTGCGCCACCAGGTGAGTGGAAATAATGTCTACCGGTGGGCCAGTGAATTACTCGCGGCCTTGGTGATGGTTGAGTGAGATTACCGCGCTAACCGACGGTCGCACTCCGCGATAGCGGATTCGGCTTGGCGAAAGCGCCGGGTGCTTTCCGGAGTGTTAGGCGCCCAATGCTTCCAACGGGCCAAATTCTTCTGAAAAAGGAGCCGCGCCCAGCCGTAATGCCGGTTAGCAAGGAGCATGCGGCCATAAAGATCGTCCAGGTCGGAGGCCGCTTCCGCCGCAGCGATTGTGGTCCGGGGCGTTGACAGGATTCGATCCCTGATTGGCTCGCCTTGTTGGATCAGGGCAGCGGCTCTGTCCGGCTTCCCGCTTTGGAAGGCGCTTTCCGCTTCCCGGTTGAGCGCCGTTAGTTGATTGACAGATCGACCGTACCAAGCCTCAGTAGTTGGGTCGGATTTCGGAGAATTTGCCGGGGCGGGAGCGGAAGAGCAACCGGCAAGGAAAACCATGGCTGCAAGGGCCGGCATGGCTTTAACGCTCTGCATGCCATCATCGTAACTGACGGTGATTGAGCGATTCTTCGAAGCGGAGCGGGTAGGGTTGTTCTTGGATTACGACGGAACTCTGGCCCCGATTGTTCCGCATCCTGAAGACGCCCGGATGGCGGACGGGACACGGCTCGCTCTTGAACGCCTGGCATGCAATTCGAAATATACAATTGCTCTCGTAAGCGGGCGGGGATTGGCGGATTTGGAAACCCGGGTGGGAATTCCTGGAATCGTGTATGCCGGAAATCACGGCCTTGAAATTCGCGGGTGCGGGCTGCGGTTTTCAATCGGCGGGGTAGACGTGCTGCGGCAGGTTGTACATGAGTTGCGCGCAGGCGTGCGGGCCATTGCCGGAGCGGAGGTGGAAGACAAGGGGCTCACGGCGAGCGTTCACTTCCGGCGGGTTGCGCCCGGGGATTGGCCCGCTGTCGAACGGATCGTGCGCGGGACGGCGCCATCGGGCATTGCGATCCATGAGGGCAAGATGGTATTTGAGATTCGTCCGGCGGTTTCATGGAACAAGGGCTCGGCCGTGCGGTGGATGGTGGAACAATTAGACCTCGAAGGCGCCCTGTTGGCCTATTTCGGAGATGATCGAACCGATGAAGATGCGTTTGCAGTGCTGCCGGAAGGGGTGACGGTGCGCGTGGGAGAAGGAGAATCGCTGGCACGGTGGCGGATGCGCGATGTGGAACAGGTAGAAACGTTCTTGAGGGCTTTGACCGGTGATTGACAACGACCCGCTTTGGTACAAAGACGCCATCGTTTATGAGTTGCATGTACGCGCGTTCTTCGACAGCAATGGCGATGGAATGGGGGATTTTGCCGGACTGACGGCTAAGCTCGACTACCTGCGGGACCTGGGAATCACCGCGATCTGGTTGCTGCCTTTTTGCCCTTCGCCCTGGAAAGATGACGGTTACGACATCGCGGATTTCACCGGAGTTCATCCAGCTTACGGAACCCTCAAAGATTTTCAGATCTTCCTAAAGGAAGCGCACCGGCGCGGTTTGCGGGTCATCACGGAACTGGTTTTCAATCACACGTCGGACCAGCATGAATGGTTTCAGCGGTCGCGCCGCGCCGCGCCTGGCTCTAACTGGCGCGATTATTACGTCTGGAGCGACACGCCGGAAAAGTATCAGGGCGCGCGCATCATCTTCACGGATTTTGAGACTTCGAATTGGACCTACGATCCGGTGGCAAAGGCGTATTACTGGCACCGGTTTTACTCGCATCAGCCGGATCTGAACTACGACAACCCGGCCGTCCGGAAAGCGATGCTTCGGAATCTGGATTTCTGGGCGAACCTGGGCGTCGATGGATTCCGCCTCGACGCGGTTCCGTATCTTTTTGAGCGCGAGGGGACGAATTGCGAAAACCTTCCCGAGACGCACGCCTACCTGAAAGGAGTGCGGGCACATTTGGACCGGCGCCATAAAGACAAGATGCTGCTTTCGGAAGCGAACATGTGGCCGGAGGACGCCATCCAGTACATGGGCGCGGGCGACGAGTGCCACATGAACTTTCACTTTCCGCTGATGCCACGGCTGTTTATGGCCAACCGGTTGGAAGACCGTTTTCCCATCGTCGACATCATGAAGCAGACGCCGGAGATTCCGCCGAGTTGCCAATGGGCGCTGTTTCTCCGGAACCACGATGAGTTGACGCTCGAAATGGTGACCGATGAAGAGCGCGATTACATGTACCGGACGTATGCGGATGACCGGAAGGCGCGAATCAATGTCGGAATCCGTCGGCGGCTTGCCCCGCTTTTGGCCGATAACCGCCGGAAGATTGAATTGATGAATGCGCTGCTGTTTTCGCTCCCCGGCACGCCGGTAATCTACTACGGCGACGAGATTGGGATGGGCGACAACTTTTATCTGGGTGACCGGAATGGCGTGCGCACTCCGATGCAGTGGTCGAGCGATCGCAATGCCGGCTTCTCCAACACCAACCCGCAGAAGCTTTACCTGCCGGTGAATATCGATCCGGAATACCACTTCGAAACCCGCAATGTGGAGGCGCAGCAGAATAATCCGAATAGTCTGTTGTGGTGGATGCGGCGGCTCATCCGGCTTCGCAAACAGTACCCCGCGTTCGGGCGGGGCACGCTGGACTTTCTGAGTCCGGAAAACCGGCGCGTGCTGGCGTTCTACCGCCGGCATGAAAGCGAGACCATTCTGGTGATTGCGAACCTGTCGCGGTTCGTGCAGCCCGTAGCGCTCAATTTGAGCGAATTTCAGGGTTACACGCCGGTCGAGATGTTCGGCGGAACCGAGTTCCCCGTCGTTGGCGAACAGCATTATCTCTTTACCCTCGGGCCGAATGCTTTCTATTGGTTTTCGCTCGAACTGCGGGAGAAGACGATCGAATCGAGCGGCGCCGGCGGGGTGCGCGCCATTGAGTTGCCGGTTCGTGCGTGGGAAGACGTGTGGGGCGAAAGCGCGCGCGCCACTCTGGTCCGCACGCTGCCCAAGTTCCTTGAGAGCCGCAGGTGGTTTCTTGCCAAGCGAAAGCGGATTCGGGCCGTTTCCATTCAGGACCGTCTCCCCGTTCGCCCCGGCCTCGGGTACGTAGTTCTCGTTCGGATCGATTATGACGAAGGCGAGCCGGACATCTACGGTCTGCCGTTGGCGCTTGCAACCGGAGAAAAGGCCGAGCATGTGCGGCGCGAATATGCCGATCTGGTGCTCGCCGAGGCGCTGCACCAGGATGGAACACGCGGCGTGGTGTATGGCGCGCTATGGGACAAAGATTTCAATGCCGCACTATTGGAGGCGGTGGTCCGGCGCCGCAAGTTCCGCGGCGAGCGCGGAGAAATGGTGGCGTGGCGCACACCGGAGTTTCACGCGATGTGGGGCAAGCGGCATCCGAACATTGAGCCTTTCCGCTTAAAGGCGGAGCACCGGAACAGCTCCGTTGCGTTCGGGGACCGGTTTGTTTTGAAGATGTTCCGGCATCTGGAAGAGGGCATTCATCCTGAAGTGGAGATGGGCGGGTTCTTCGCCCGGCATCGCGGCTTCAGCTATACAGCCCCGCTCGCAGGCGGGTTTGAATACCGCGCTCCGGGCGAAGAGCCGGTAACACTTGCGGTACTGCACGGCCTGGTTCCCAACGAAGGCGACGCATACGGGCTGACGCTCGGAAGCCTGAGCCGCTTTTTCGAGTACACGCAACTGGGTGCGAAGCACGAGAGGCTGTTCGAAGAAAGACGCCTCCCCCTGGAGCTGGCGCGGGAAGAAACGCCGCGGTTTCTAGTGGAAGTGATGGGTGATTATCTAGACCGTGTGCGGACCCTGGGTCTGCGCACTGCGGAGATGCACAATGCTTTTGCCTCCGAAACCAAAAACCCGGCCTTTGAACCGGAGCGGTTCAGCGATCATTACCGCCGTGCCCTGTATCACGGGCTCCTCAGTCTGACTGACCGGTGCCTGGACGCACTTCGATTCCGCGCGGCGGAGTTGCCCGGGGAACTTCGCGCCGATGCGGAACTGGTGCTCAGTAAGCAGGACGAAGTGCGGAGATTTTTCCAGCGCATCGATGCGCGGCGGGTGGAAGCGCTCCGGACCCGCGTACATGGCGACTTCCACTTGGCCCAGGTGCTCGACACGGGAAAGGACTTCACCATCATCGATTTTGAAGGAGATACGGCGCAGCATTTGAGCGAGCGCCGAATCAAGAAATCGCCGCTGCGTGATGTCGCGCAGATGCTGAACTCCTTCCGGTATGCATCGTATGCGGCCCTTTATGGAGATGTCGCGGGAGTGGCGGCGGAAACTGGCCTGGAAGCATGGGCCGTGGTCTGGTACCAGTGGGTCAGCGCCGGTTACCTGCGCGGGTACCTTGACGGCGCGGCGAACCATGGTTATCTGCCCGTCGATCCGGAAGACCTCCGCGTCTTACTGGACACCTTCACCATGCAACAGGCCCTAATCGAGCTGAGGGCGGAGTTGGGCGCCAAGCCGAGCCGGCTGCGGATTCCCATGCGGGAAATTCTGTTTATCCTTAGATAAATCCACAACAGATAAATCGACAACGGTGAGGCCAATGGCGCATTGCGGGAGCCCTTGGATCACGTCACCGCCGGTAAGACTTCTTCGAGTGCCGCTGCCGCATTGAGGATGGAAGCTTCCTGAAACGGCGGTCCGATGATTTGCAGGCCGATGGGGAGCTTTTCGGGTGAATCCCCGCAGGGAAGGGA
This sequence comes from Acidobacteriota bacterium, assembly GCA_030947245.1. Taxonomy (GTDB): domain Bacteria; phylum Acidobacteriota; class Terriglobia; order Bryobacterales; family Bryobacteraceae; genus JALYXI01. The sequence continues at coordinate 563 of JALYXI010000123.1, read as the reverse complement.
GAGCGCGGGCCAGCCCAACAGGTTGAAGGCGCGGACGAAGCGGGTGGAGGCCATGCGAGTGTCTTCCGGGGACCCTTCGATATCGACTGTGGCGGCGCCAATGAGTGGGGCGCAGATGGGTGACGTTGGGGTAAAGAGGAGGTCGATGTGCTGCCAGATCTTGGCGTAATCGCGCTGCATGGAGCGGCGGAGGCGCTGGGCGTTGATGTAGTCGGTGGCCGATAGAAGGCGGCCCTGATCGAATAGGGAGAGAACGTCGGAGCCGAAGAGTTCGCGGCGGTCCAGATAGGGTTCGAGCAGCGCGGAAGCTTCGCTCATCAAAATGATGCGCGCGACTGCATTCAAGGCGGCGATATCGGGTACGCGGAGGGGGACGATTTCGGCTCCCAGGGATTCGGCTAGCTGGAAGGCCTGAGCGACGGCGGTTCGGACGGCCGGTTCAAGGCGATCGAAGTAGAAGTTTTCGGGGCGGCCGACACGGAGGCCTTTGATTTCGGGGTGTTCGGGCGGGAGGTAGGCGTCTACGGGGCGGCGGGAACTCGTGTCGTCGCGCTTGTCGTGGC
>JALYXI010000115.1 GCA_030947245.1 Acidobacteriota bacterium | reverse complement strand
CACCCCCATGCTCTCGGAGGCTGCGGGCGGAGAATTGGATCCGCGGCACATAGTCAGTTCCGTCCAGAAGTTGCCGCATCGGATCACATTTGTGCAAGGGCGGGTGGATTCCATCGACCTTGCCTCGAAAACGGTCAAGCTCACCTCGGGCGCGGACCACGTTCCGCAAGCCAATCGGTCTCTGACTGCCGATCAGTTGGTAATCGCTTTGGGCTCGGTGACGAACTATCACGGAATTCAAGGTTTGGCGGACCATTCTTTAGGAATCAAGACCGTCGCGGATGCCATGCACATCTGCGGCCGCGCGGTCGCGCTGCTGGACCTCGCTGCAAATGAATCGGACCTCAGTAAGCGGCGCGCGCTGCTGACCTTCGTGGTGGGCGGAGGAGGATATACCGGGGTGGAAACCATGGCGGCGCTCAATGACCTGGTGCGGGAACGCGTCCGGCAATACCCTTCGCTTTCCGCCGATGACATTCGCACCATCCTGATCGAACCCGGAGACCGGCTCCTGGCGGAGATCACTCCGGACTTGGCGGCGTATGCGCAAAGCAAGCTGAACGCGCATGGAATCGAGATCAGGTTAAAGACAGAGATTACGGGCGCAGGCGATGGCTATGTGGAACTGAAAGGCGGTGAGCGGATTGCCGCTCAGACGCTGATCTGGGCGGCCGGAATCACGCCCAGCCCTCTGGCTGCGGGACTTGATTGCGCCCACAACAAGCATCATGCGATTGAGGTGGATGCTTCTTTCGCCGTGAAGGACCGGCCCGGAGCGTGGGCCCTGGGTGATTGTGCGGCGATTCCCCACTCCAGCGGTAAAGACTACGCTCCCACCGCGCAGAACGCTACTCGGGAAGGAATGCAGGTGGCCCGCAATATCGTTGCCGTATTGCGAGGCGCAAAGCCGGAACCGTTTGTCTACACCCCCATTGGCGAGTTAGCGTTAGTTGGAAAACATGATGGCGTGGCGCGGATCTACGGCCACAACTTCTCCGGCCTTCCGGCCTGGGTGATGTGGCGCGTCATCTATCTGGCAAAGATGCCTGGCGTTGGCCAGCGCAGCCGCATTCTGCTGGACTGGACGCTCGATTTCGCTTTTGGACGGACGATTTTGCCAGTGCCGCAGGAACTCAAGCCGCACTCGCGCTGACGGGTGGAATCGGACCGGCACTCTGGCTTCATGCTGTGTGCGTAATGGGAGCATAAGCTGAGTGCTTACCGTACACACGGGCTCGCACTGCCGTTTTAATCCTGCTCTCGAATTCCGCTTCGTTTATAACCGTTCGCATTGAAAATAAAGCGGAAGAAGATGATCCCGGCTTTCGCTCCGATCGTGTTGTACGCGAGGACCTGAAAATGCAATCCGGTGAACATCGCTAGAGGGAAGACCGTGTTGCGTTAGGAGAAATATTTTGAAGACCGGATGGATTTACCCCTTCCTCATATTGGGCGGAATTTTGCAAACGTGCGGCGCGGCCATGAATTCACAGCTTTATCATTCGCTCACTAACAAGTGGCTGGCCAGCGTTGCGTCTTTCTCGCTGATCACTGCATTTTTCATTTGCATGTTCGTTATGTTTCCGGCGCCGCTGCCCACGGCGGAAGGCATTGCTTCGATGCCGTGGTGGGCACCCATCGGCGGCTTAGTGGGCGCGGTCCAGGTCTATGCCGGACTTACGCTGGTGAGCAAGGTAGGGGCCGGTCCCTTCGTTGGTTTCACCGTCACGGCAGCTCTCATTGCGTCACTCGTGATCGATCATTTTGGGTGGTTTCACATGCCGGTGCACGCCATCAATTCGTGGCGTGTGCTTGGCGCGGTGCTCTTGACCGCCGGCATTTCGTTGATCGCCCGGTTCTGACATCGTCATGGACGTCGCGATCGACAGCAAACCAAGAGACCGTCGCCGGCCTACTCTCCGCGGCACGGCGGGAATCGTCAGTTGGTTGCATTTTGGGGATCTGCATCTAACAACCGAAGGCGAAAGTAACTACCAGGACTTCCTCAGGCTCGTCGAGGATGCCAACCGGCGCCTGGCGCAAAATGTCTGCTTCGCGGTCCTGCCCGGTGACAACGCCGATGACGGCAGCGAGGAACAATACCGGCTGGTTCGTCTAGCGGTAGACAATTTGCAAATTCCGCTGTATGCGATTCCGGGGGATCACGACCGCAAGTCCGGACAACTCGATAGTTTCCGGCGATATCTCGAACCGGAGCCGATTCAGAGCTTCACTCTCGCGGAGTACAAGTTTGTCTTCCTAAATTCCATGGAAGGGCAGGCTCCGGAGCGCTTTGGCTTCAGCCGGGGGCAGATTGAATGGCTTGAAAGGGAGCTCGCGGCAGCGAAGGCCGAAGGCCTTGCCTCCATTCTCTTTATGCATACTTATCCGAGCGAACTCGGCCACAGTTCCGAGCGGGTACGCGATCTGCTCAAGATTCATCGTGTTCCGCTGGTCGAGATGGGCCATACCCATTACAACGAGCTCGCCAATGACGGCCGCACGATTTACGCGGCTACGCGCTCGACAGGACAAATCGAAGAGGGGCCGGCCGGTTTCTCCATTACGAACCTGGACCAGGGCATCGTAAGCTGGAAATTCAAGCCGTTGGGGAACTGGCCTTTTGTCATGATTACCT
>JALYXI010000107.1 GCA_030947245.1 Acidobacteriota bacterium | reverse complement strand
ACTTGGAGAGATACCGGGGCTTTGCCATCGGGCAGGCCTGCCGGAAGCCTTATGTTCTTCTGATTGAGGCCAGAAATGGATCCGGGGGAAAGACCCGCGTAGAGAATGTCGGCAGCGGGAATAGAGATGCCGCCGATGGAGAGGGCGATCGTTCCAGTGAACTGAGCCACCGCGGGAACGATGACGCCTTCCGCGGCTGCCGCGTTGGCGCTGCCGAGACCCGTAGCCCACAGCGTGATAACATCGCCGGGCTTCGCGGCAACGCTGCCGGGAATCCCGTTCGCGATAGGAGTTGAGCTATTAGGAACGGTCGCCGCCACTTCGCCGCCGCCGAAACTAAAGAATGCGGGAGAAAGTGTTTGCACAGTTGCGGTTGAAGGATCGCTCGCGATCTGATTGGCGAGGCCCGGATTCGCGAGCACGCGAACCGTCGCGGGGCCAGCGTTCAGATTGAACGGAGCTTGAGCGTTGATTTGGCCATTCGAAACGTACGTAAGCGGCGCGCGTTTGCCGTCCACCTCCACGGCAATGCAGGAGAACTGCTTCGGGTAGCCGTTGTCGACGAAATCGGCGCCGGTCGCTTCCAGAGCGGATCCACCGCCTCGGAAGCCAGAACCCAGGATCGAGATCATCCCGCCGGGGCCGATAACCGGAAGGAACGACCCGCCGTTCTGTACGGCCGTGACGGCCGGTTTCTGCGTGAGGCTGCAAGCCCGGTTGGGGCTCACGGTTTTCACAGTTGTGTAAATGCGATCTCCGAGTAGACCTCCGTCGCCATTGGCGGCATTTCCGGCTGCATAGAGGATCACGTTGCCCACGTCGGTCGCTGGAGGCGTCCACTTCACGTTAAAGGTGAAGCCGGCTCCGGCAGCGGTGCGCGGGGCGCTTACGTGTTCCGCGAATTCAAGGCCGCCCTTGCATGGCGAATCCCCGGTAACACAGCGGACGCGGACCGTGTCGTCGACTGTGAACGTGCCGGCCTGCACCGTCTGGTCTGCCGTGGTGCGGGCGATCAATTGAAAACCCCACCGGGCCGCCTCGGGATGTTGAACGTTGACGGTAATGGTCTGCGGCGTACCGGGCGTGTAACTGAAAGCCGTGAGGGAAATACTGCCACGCGAGTCTGAATTCGCAGGCGCATACGTGGTATGGCATGCCGTGCAATTGAGACCTCCATCAACGGCGGCGCCGGTGCGCTTTGCGGGCGGCCCGGTACTGAATGCGAATAGCGCGATAGGAAACGCGGACATCAATGAGAATACGATTTTTCTTTTCACGAGACTCCTTTTCAGTAGCAAGACGACCTTATCACTGGATTCCTCCAAATATCAGGTCTCCTGCGGGATTTTACGGAATGTTCACAACTTGCTAACGGGGAACGCCAGGCTTACTTCAACAACACGGTAAAATTGCGGTGCGTATGGAAACCATACTGGTGATTGATGACGACGAGAATCTGCGCGACACCATAGGTCTGATGTTGGACCGGGAAGGCTTCTGCGCGGTTCTGGCTGGGGATGGAAAGACGGGTTTCGACCAGGCGATTTCGAGCAAGCCGAGTTTGGTGCTGGTGGATCTGCGGTTGCCAGGTATGAGCGGAATTGAGGTTTGCAAGCAACTGCGTGGCTCGGGTGTAAATACGCCGATCATCGTGCTAAGCGCCGTAGGCGATGAGATCGATAAAGTGCTGCTGCTGGAGATGGGCGCCGATGATTACGTGGTCAAGCCCTTCGGGACGCGTGAACTGCTGGCGCGCATCCGGGCGGTACTGCGGCGTTCCGGCCCTGGCAAGCATACTGTCTTAAGTTTCGCGGACGTGCGAGTGGATTTAAGCCGGAGAGTGGTCGAGAAAAAGGGCGAGGAGCTTAAATTTACACCTGCGGAATATAACTTACTCACTTACTTCTTACAAAATCCGGACCGTGCGCTGTCCCGGGACATGATTCTGAATTCAGTGTGGGGATACGAGTCGTATCCGAACACGCGGACTGTGGACGCTCACGTGGTGCGTTTGCGGCAGAAACTGGAAACGGACCCGAACAATCCCCGCCATTTCATCACCGTCCACCGGGTTGGCTATCGATTCCTCCCGTAAAGAGCGATGCAGAAAACGATCTTGATCGTCGAAGATAGTGAAATCTGCGCGGAAACTTTGCGGATTGCGCTTGAAACCATGGCAGGCGTACAGGTTCAGATTGCGAGTAGCGGGCGCGAGGCGTTACGCATTCTGAACGAATCGCCAGGAAGCGTGGCGGCGATCGTGACTGACCTGGAAATGCCGCGGATGACCGGTCTCGACCTGCTGGCGGTTTTGAAAGCCGATCCCAGTCTGGCGGGCATTCCGATTCTCCTGATCACCGGGGATAGCGATCCTGGGCTGGCTGCGCGGGCCCTGCGATGTGGTGCGGATTCGTTCTTTCACAAACCGTACTCGCCCAATGAAGTACGCAAGAAATTGGAGAAGCTTCTTACATGACAAGGCTCGGAATGGCATTGGTTCCGCTGATATTGTTTTGTCCCGTAAAGGGTTTGGCGCAGGCGGAGACCGCTCTTGAAAAGATGGCGAGCCGGCTGGACCAAATGGAAGCGGACAATCGCAAACTGACAGAAGAACTGCAAGCGCTGCGGAAGGAACTGGCCGGTTACCGGAGAAGCGCTGCGGCGGCGGAACCATCCGTTTCAGAGCGGCTTGAGGTGCAGGAGCAGCGCTCGGCTGAACTGGCGCAGACGAAAGTGGAGGCGTCACAGAAGTTTCCACTGTCGGTGACGGGCATGCTGCTCTTCAATGCGTTTCATAACGGCCGGTCTAACGGAACTTCGCAGGATCCAGTGGTGGCGCCGCGAGCGCCGGTAGCAAGCTTTAGCGGGGCATCGCTGAGGCAAACGGTGTTAGGGTTGACCTTCGAGGGACCCGGTTTGCCGGGAGGGGGAAAAGCGACGGGATCGTTGTATATGGACTTTGCGGCGGGGTCCGCGCTATCTGAGGATCACCTGCTGCATTTGCGTGTGGCGACACTAGACCTGAACTGGCGCAATACGTCCGTCAGCATCGGGCAGGATAAGCCGATCGTTGCGCCAAGGGAACCGGATTCCCTGGCCCAAGTGGCGATTTCGCCTCTGACCGGGGCCGGCAATCTATGGAATTGGGAGCCGCAAGTCCGTGTGGAGCGCCGGTTTTCAGCAGGGGAGAATTCGGGTTTCCGGGCACAGGGAGGCGTTTACCAGACTTATGAGCTCGACAGTTCCGTTCCTGGGCAGTATGCGAGCACGCTGGAGCGGGTAAGGCCCGGTTATGAAGGGCGGCTCGAATTCTGGCGGCGCTCGGGAGCGCGGCGGTTTGAAATTGCGCCGGGGTTCCACGAAAGCTCGACGCATGTGGCGGGAACGTCCGTGCCATCCCAGGCATTCACGCTGGACTGGCTGGTTCGGCCTGCCGCGGCCGTTCAGATTACAGGAGCGTGGTACAAGGGAGAGAATCTGTCGAGCCTGGGGACTTTGCGGCAGGGATTTACAATACTGTCAACAGGCCGCGCGATCCCTGTGCACAGCGTGGGCGGCTGGGCACAGATTGCGCTGTTCCCGGCGAGCCGGGTGTCCTTCCATATTTATGGCGGGGAAAACCGTGACCGGCGGCAGGACCTTCTATTTGGGGGCATCCCGTGGAATGCGTCTTACGC
>JALYXI010000099.1 GCA_030947245.1 Acidobacteriota bacterium | reverse complement strand
GTGTTATTGCGAGCATTGCCAGCGCAATTTCCGGGATTTTTCCGGCATAGACCTGCCGCGCACCGCGAATCCTTTGGACCCGGCCCGCCGCGCATATATCGGTTGGCGGCAGAAGCGTCTTTTCGATCTTTGGCGCCTGTGGGACGGCAAGATCAAGGCCATCAACCCCCATGCGGCCTACATTGCGAACGCGGGCGGCGGGGCTCTGAGCGAATTGGATATGAAGACGATCGGCGAACTGGCTCCCACGCTCTTCGCCGACCGCCAGGCCCGCCGTGGCGTGATGCCGCCCTGGAGCAACGGCAAGAACGGGAAGGAGTACCGGGCCGCGTTAGGCCGGAAGCCCATTGCAGGCATTTTCAGCATCGGGCTGGAGGAACAATACCGCTGGAAGGATTCGGTTCAATCCGGGGATGAGATCCGTCTCTGGGTTGCGGACGGCATCGCGCACGATCTGCGGCCCTGGTTCACCAAATTCAATGCGAAGCCTTACGATACCCGCTGGCTCCCCGTGGTGGAACAACTTTACAACTGGCATTACCGGAATGAGCGGTATCTCAGAAACGAGAAGAATCTGGCCCGGGCCGCCATGGTGTATTCGCAGCAGACGGCCACGTTTTACGGCGGGGAAAAAGCTCACGCCAAAGTGGAAGACCCGGCGCTTGGCTTCTACCACGCTCTGGTGGAAGCGCGCATCCCGTTTGAGATGGTTCACGATGGGATGCTGGATGCGGAACACATCGATAGATATAGGACTCTGATTCTTCCCAACATCGCCGCGCTTTCGAGCCGCCAGTGCGAACAGCTTATTGCTTTTGTGGAGCGCGGCGGCAGCATCGTCGCAACTTACGAGACTTCCCTCTATGACGAGTGGGGCGCGAAGCGCGCGGATTTCGGGCTGGCTTCCCTGTTTGGCGCTTCGTACGCGGGCGGGATCGCGGGCGGCATCGAAGGACCGATGCAGAACTCATACCTCGCTTTGGAGAAAGACCCGGCCACGGGAGGCGCGAGTCCTTTGCTAGCCGGTTTCAAAGACACCACTCGCATCGTGAATGGCGCCTACCGGGTCCGCGTAAAGCCGGAGGGGGCTTCTCTTCCGTCTCCATTCTCCATCGTTCCGTCTTACCCGGATTTGCCGATGGAGGAGGTGTTCCCCCGGCCTACAGGTTCCCGTGAGCCTGCCCTTTTCGTTCGCGAACACGGACGCGGGCGGGTGGTCTACTTCCCTTTTGACATCGACCGCACATTCTGGGAAGTGTTGAGTCCCGATCACTCCCGGCTGCTCGGCAACGCCGTACAGTGGGCTTCGAATGAGGAGCAGCCGGTTACCGTGAAAGGCGCAGGCATACTGGATTTATCTGTGTGGACGCAGAAAGATTCCATGACCGTGCATCTGGTGAATCTGACCAACCCGATGATGATGAAGGGACCCGTTCGCGAGTTGATCCCGATATCGGACCAGCAGGTCAGCGTACAAATCCCGCCCGGCCGGCGCATTGCAAGCGCGCGCCTTCTGGTGGCGGGAAAGGCGGTTTCATTCCGGCGGCGGGGCCGCTCGGTGGAGCTTGAAGTGCCCTCGATTTCACTTCACGAGGTGATCGCGCTCGACTTTGTCAGCTAACTGCGCCGGTTGACTTCACGGGTTAAAAATTCAGCTTGAAACCGAGCTGAACCTGCCTGGGGAAGTTGCTCTGGTTACGAGTGACGAAGCCGAAGTTTGGATCTGTGGGGTTGTTGTTCGGCGCACCGAGGATCGGCGTGTTGAACACGTTGAACGCTTCCAGCCGGAACTGCGCATTCCACCGCTCGGTGAAATTGAACCGCTTGTTGAGCGACATATCCCACTGCTTCGCCCAAGGATTGCGCAACTGGCCGCTCCGGAAGGGGATGGTCCGCAAGGTGTTAGGCCCGCGAATCGCCCAGGCCGGGTTCGTGCAGGTAACAAACTTTCCGTTACGAGCGGGGTCGGGCGCCAGCGCCGTTCCATTCAACTGCTGCACGCATCCATTGAAGTAACTGTTGAAGTTGGCATCACCGGTTTGCGGATTGCCGATGAGGTCCACATTCCCGAGGTAGTTGAACGGCGTGCCCGATTGCAACGTTCCGATGAAGTTATATTCCCAGCCGCCCACCAATTGCTCCCAACCGCGATTGACGCCGGTCAGGAAGCGCTTGCCCTTTCCGAACGGCAGCCCGTAGACGCCACTCAGGACCAGCCGCTGCGGGCGGTCCTGGGAGGTCAGCGCCTTGCTCGTTTTCGGATCCTGGTCGTTCAGGTATTGCACCGATTCCAGGTTCTTTGAAAAAGTATAAGCCGCTACCAGCACCAGATCCGCGCTATAGCGCTTTTCCACGTTTACCTGCAGCGAATCGTACCAAATCTTGCCTACCGATTCCTGAGCTTCCAGCACCTGACCGAATTGCGGGAAAGGGAGAAGCAGCCGCTGGCGCGGGACCGTGGCGCCGTTGAAACCCGGGTTGTTCGGCAGAAGGCCCGCGAACGGATTCGGGACGGCTTGATTGAAGAAGCTTGAGTTCTGGCGGGCCTGGGCCAACTGGTCCGGGGTGTTGACATTCAAATTGCGCGCGGAACCCGCCTGGTTGTCATTGGTATTGATGTCGTAAGTCCTGCTGCCCACATAGGAAGCATCCACGCGGACATTGCCGGGCAATTGATGCTGCACGCCGAACGAGTACTGCACCGTATGCGGAATGCTGCGATTCGGATTGCTGAAGATGATGTTGTTGCCGAGAAACGTTGCCGCGCCCAGGGAGGAACCGGTGGGCTGTACCAAGCCGTTCGGGAACGGGTTGCTCAAGGTGGTTGCCGGGATGAATCCGTTCACGCCGCCGCCGATGGTGGAGACAAAAGGAGTATCGGCCGAGAATCCCGCGGACCCGCCGTATGCCGCTTCGGGAAGATAGAATACGCCGATGCCGCCCCGGACCACCGTCCTTGATGAGAGGGCGTAAGCGGCGCCGAACCGCGGCTGCATGTGCGAGTACTCCGTATTAAAGGCCTGGCGGTTGCTGCCGGTGACGAATTGGAGCCCGCCAATTAAGTTGGAGCACGCCGGGCAATCGGACGGATTGGCGTTCCGCACCGCTCCGGCGAGCGGGCTCGGGGCCGCACTGAACCCGCGATTCATGCGGTCATAGCGCTCCGTGGGCGAGCCTTCAATGTCATACCGCACGCCCACATTCAGTGTCAGCTTGCGGGAGACCTTGAGGTCGTCCTGGAAATAGAAGCCGTAATAACCCCACCGGTAAGCCAGGATCGGGGTGTTCTGGATGATTCCGCCGGAGGGATCGCCTAACAGTAGCGAAGCGATTGCATTGCCTGAGCTGGAATCGGAAAAAGCCGGGAGTCTTTGGGTGAACGGGCGCGTAAACTGGAAATCTCCAGCGCCAT
>JALYXI010000089.1 GCA_030947245.1 Acidobacteriota bacterium | reverse complement strand
CCAATCAGCCCCCGCGACGGAATATCGAATTCCAGGCGCACGCGGCCGGAGCCGTGATTCACCATCTTCGTCATCTTACCTTTGCGCGTGCCCATCTTTTCCATCACCACGCCCAGGTTCGATTCAGGGCAATCGATCACCAGAATTTCCACTGGCTCATGAATTTTTCCGTCGATGGTTTTGGTCACGATCTCAGGCTTGCCCACGCTCATCTCATGCCCTTCGCGCCGCATCATTTCTATCAGAATTGCGAGCTGTAATTCGCCGCGCCCCATCACTTTGAAGGCATCGGGTCCGCCGGCGTACTCCACGCGAATCGAAACATTGGTAAGCAGTTCTCTGTCGAGACGGTCTTTCAGATTGCGGGATGTGACTAGCTTTCCATCGCGTCCCACAAAGGGCGACGTATTGATGGACATCGTCATCGCAATGGTGGGCTCATCAATCTGAATCACCTTGAGCGCCATCGGCGTTTCGGGATGGGTGATTGTTTCCCCGATCGTAATGCCTTCAATCCCGGCAATCGCGAGCATGTCACCGGGCACTCCAACCGTTTCATCCATCCGGCGCAGACCCTGAAACGAAAACATCTTCGTGATGCGGGTCTTCTGAATGCTGCCGTCGAGCTTCACAATGCCGACTTCATCGTTCAGCCGGATGGTTCCTTCAAAAACGCGCCCAATCGCCAGCCGCCCCAGATAATCGCTGTAATCCAGATTGGCTACAAGTAACTGAAGAATTGCATCCTTGTCGCCCGAGGGCGGCGGGATATGGGTCAGGATCGCTTCAAATAGCGGCTCCAGCGTTTCCGACGGGTCTTCCAGGCTGTTCTTTGCAATACCGGCGCGGCCGTTTGTGTAAAGCACCGGAAACTCAAGCTGTTCTTCCGTGGCGTCCAGATCGATGAACAGGTCGTAAATTTCATTCAAAACTTCCTGAATACGCGCGTCGGGACGGTCGATCTTGTTGATGACCACAATCGGCTTGAGATTCTGCTCAAGCGATTTCATCAGCACATAACGGGTCTGGGGCAGAGGACCTTCGCTCGCATCCACCAGAAGCATCACGCCGTCCACAATCTTGAGCGCGCGTTCCACTTCGCCCCCGAAATCGCTGTGGCCGGGCGTATCGACGATATTGATTTTGATGCCTTTGTAGTTCAGTCCAGTGATTTTCGCCAGAATCGTTATGCCGCGCTCACGTTCGAGATCATTCGAATCCATCATGCGATCGGCCGTCTCTTCGTTAGCGCGAAAAAGGCCGGATTGCTTAAGCATGGCGTCCACCAGAGTGGTCTTGCCGTGATCGACGTGGGCGATGATAGCGATATTGCGCGTAGTTGTGGTGCTCATGTTGTCAGTTGTCGGGAACTCTTCAGTTTCGCATACCGTGATCATGCACCGGCGCGCGAAGCGAGGCTAGCGGGATAGAGCGCGGCTGCTACGGTGACCAGCCACACCGCAAAAAGAGCCGTCCCCAGGAGCATTACCGGGGGATGAAATTGAATCGTCCATCCAAAACTCTGTTCGTTGATGACATAAATCAGCACGTAACTGAGTGTGAAGCCAAGTGCAAGTCCCAGCATATCGGCGAGCAGGCCGAGCAGCGCTGCTTCCACCAGAATCATGCCGCGGATTTGCCCGGCGGCGGCGCCAAGAAATCGGAGAAGGCGCAGTTCTTCCTTGCGCTCCAGCACCAGGGCCAGCAGGGAGTTGGCAGCTCCCAGCATCGCAACCAGAATCGCAACTGCTTCCAGAGCATAGGTCACGGCGAATGTGCGGTCGAAAATCTCCACCGCTCCGGCGCGTAGCTTTTCGTTCGGCGCAATGTCGATCGCGTATTGCGCGGTGGCATCCGCAACGGCTCTGCGAACCCGGTCCACGCTGTAGCCGGGAGCAAGATATAAGGCAAGATTGGTAGGCGGCTGGCCTGGAAGATAGCGGTCCAACGTCCCGCGGTCGATCAGCACGAAGCCGCGTTCACTGGTGTAGTCATAGTAAATTCCCGTCACCTGGAGAGTGATGGAATGGTTGCCGAGAGGGATGGTGATTCGGGAGCCCTGGTGAAGATTGTGCTTGCCGGCAAACGCTTCCGTGACGATTGCATTGTTCGAATTCGGCAGCCCGCGAAGGATTGATTCGCGATCTTCGCCGGGCAGGAAACGCTGGCGGCCGTATTTCAGCAGGATGCCGGGATCGCTTGCTCCGAGCGACGCGCGCTGTCCTTCGAACCGAAGTTCAAGGGCCGTGAAAACATCCATGGCCTGAACGCCGGGAACGCGGCGTACGCGGTCCGGCACATCCGGGGGAAGCGGCGGATACACGCCGGCCTGGGCCGGCCCGGCGGCGCGAATATAAAGATCGGCGCGAAGCTGAGTATCGAGCCACACGATGACTGTCTCCCGAAAGCTGCCGACCATGATCGCCACGCTCGCCATCATCGCGATCGCCGTAGCAAGAGCGGCCACCACGACCGATGTGCGCCGGAGCGAGGTTACCAGACCGCGTCCCGCCAGCAACCCTACTGCTGAAAACATTCTTCGAAGCATGGGAGTCAACAAGAAAATTGCCGAACGAACTAACGGCGGGGCGGCAAAGGCTGCGCACGCGATAAAAAGAATCACCGCCAGATAGCCAAACAAGGGCCGCCCGTCCACCGGGCCTTGCATGCCGGCAGCGACGGCAAATGCGGCGCAGGCCAGCGCGCACGCAAGATTACGCCGCGTGTGGGAGCGGAACGATGTTTCCCGCGAGCCGCGGCCCATGGCTTCAGTCGGCGCGACGGCCATTGCCTCCAGTGAAGGCGCCAGCGCGGAAAGCAGCGAAACGCCGAGCCCGGTGAGGGCAGCGAAGAAGGCAACAGGCAGGGTGAGAGCGATTGCCGCCGGGCGGCTGGAGGCGTAGAGCGAATTCACCGTAGCGGAAATCAGTCCGACCAATCCTTCCGCCATCGCCCTGCCCAGTACAATCCCAATCGCGCTGCCGAAGATACCGAACAGCAAAGCTTCCGCGAGAAAAAGCGCGAACACCGCGCCACGGGATGTCCCAAGGGCGCGTAGGATTCCGATCTCCGGGCGGCGGCGAACCACACTGATCGAGATTGTGTTGTAGATTAAGAACGCGCCAACCAGCAACGAGATATAACTCAGCACGCGCAAATTCCAGCGAAACGCCCTCAGCATCCGCTGGTTTTCCGCGCCACGGGTACCCGGCTTATCGATCAGCACGCCAGCCGGTAGCGCCCGGCGAATCACCCGTTCCGCATGAGCGAAGTCCTCACCGGGACTGACTGTAATCTCAATGCGATCCAACTTTCCGTAGCGGTCCAGAACGCGTTGAGCGTCAGCGATGTCGAGCACGAGAAACTCCGCGTCTTTCGCCGCGATCAGCGGGCCCACGGTGAACGTCGCAGGACCCGGCGGCAGGCGTAGCGTCAGCGATTGTCCCGGACGCACCTGAAGCCTTCGGGCCAAAGCTTCCGACACGGCAATCTGATTCCCAACCGGGCGGGAGACGCTTCCGGCCGCGGCTCCCGCGACTGAATCCACTCCCAAGAGAGTCGTGGACACGTTCTGCGCGGTCAGCACCGGCGTCTCCAGCACGGGCGCCGCGCGCAGGTTTAGCGGAAGCTGCGTGACCGTGGCCATAACGGCTTCGTCCAGACCCGCATTGGCCGTAATTTGCAGGTCCACGGTTCCGGTGAGAGTGCTGAGCGAGGATTGGAAGGAGCCGGATGCCGCATTCCCGGCCAGCTCAATTCCAATTACCACAGCAACACCCAATGCGACCGCAATCAGCGTCAGCACGCTGCGAACCGGATCCCGCACAAGCGGGCGCAGAACAAGAGTGCGAAGGAGAGTGGCTAAAGGCACGAAGAGAGTTGGATGCTTCAGTACCCGGTTCAGAAGCGAACCGGGCGCTGGTCACCCGCATTCTCCACGAATTCGCCCATCCCGCAACTGAATGCGGCGGGTGGCAATTGCGGCCGCCTCTTCGGAATGGGTAGCCATCAGGACCGCGGCATTGAAATCTGTGGACGCCTGGCGAAGCAGCGCAAGAACTTGAGCCCCGCTGGCGGTATCCAGGTTGCCGGTCGGTTCATCCGCAATCAACAGATGCGGCGTGTGGACCAGCGCCCGGGCAACGGCCACCCGCTGCATTTGGCCGCCCGACAACTGGTGCGCGTACTGGCTCCACTGGTCCTCCAGGCCAACCCACGCCAGGCGCTCGCGGGCAATTTTCTCAGGATTCGCCGTGCCCGCCAGCAATAAGGGCAGTTCCACATTCTCAAGTGCCGTAAGGGTAGGGAGAAGTTGGAAAAACTGGAAAACGAAGCCAATCTTCGTTCGCCGCAATGCGGTGAGCCCTCTATCGGAGAGCGCCTTAGTGGAATCGCCATCGATCAAAACCTCGCCGGAGGTAGGAAAGTCCATGGCTCCGGCCAGATTCAGCAGTGTGGATTTCCCGCAGCCGCTGCGGCCCAGCAGAGCGGTTACGGTACCCGCTTCCGCGATCAGCGAAACTCCATGGAGCGCGGTGACCGGCTGGCTGCCCGGGTTGTACGTTTTCGTGACGTTCCGAATCTCCAGGCGGGCCAAGCCCAATTATCGCGAATCCCAACCGGGCGTGTTCTCATCGTAACCGCATGGAAGCGACGAAGATCTTGATTGCGTTCTACTCACGGGATGGTTCCACGGAAACACTGGCAAAAAGCATCGCGGAAGGCGCAAAAACGGAAGGCGCCGAAGTGCGGCTCCGGCGCGCGGCGGACCTGGTGAGCCCGGGAATTATGCAGAAAGTCGCGGGATGGGCCCAAAACAGCGCCCGCATGATCGCCGAGTATGGCGTGCCTACCGAAGCCGACGCGGAGTGGGCTGATGCCATCATCTTTGGAACACCGACGCGATTCGGGAACGTGTCAAGCGAACTGAAAGCTTATATCGACTCCCTCGGCGGCCTGTGGTTCCAGGGCAAGCTCGTCGGGAAAGCAGGAAGTGCATTCACTTCCACGTCAAGTATTCATGGGGGGAACGAAACCACAATTACCTCCCTGTATACGCCCATGGCGCATTTGGGCTTGATTATCGTTCCGCTGGGGTATAGCGACCCGGTACTCTTCCGGGCGGGAACCCCCTATGGCGCATCGAGCGTTTCGGGGCAGAACAATGCCCCGCCCACGGCTGACGATTTGGAAGTGGCCCGGCACCAAGGCAAGCGCGTAGCCCATGTTGCGGCAGCCCTGAAAGCGGCTCAGATTACAAAAACCAAATAGCGGTCGTGCGGCCCGAGTTTTATAGCCGCTCGGTCCGGCTTCCCGCTATTGTGATCGAACCGTTCCTATTGCATTTCCCCGGGACAGCCGAAACCAATGAGAGACATCAGGGTTCTAATAAATAAGCACGATGCGAAACATGTTCTTGCGAGTCCCGCTTCTTCCGGCGCTTGCGCTTTGCGGGGCGGGGATTCCGGTTGTGACCGCACAAGTGCCATCCGGCTCGCCTGAGCCTGTGATGGTGGAACCTGCTCACCCTAAGCCAATTTCCGACGACCGCATTCTCGGCTTAATCCCGAATTTTCAGACTGTCTCCGATCCTTTGCAGCCGGTGAAGCCCCTTACGGCGAAACAGAAATGGCAGCTATTTGTGAAGGAAACGGCAGATCCATTCACGTTCGTGTCGGCGGCGATGGCGGCGGGTTTTTCTCAAAGCGGCAATCAAACGCCCAAGTACGGAGTGGGGGCTGGTCCTTACGGGCAGCGCGTCGGAGCGGCATACGCGGATTTGGCGACACAGAATTTCTTCAGCGATGCCCTGCTTGCGCCTATTTTCCACCAGGATCCGCGCTACTTTCGGATGGGTCCAGGGCATTCGATTGTGCACAGGGCCGCTTATTCCGTGTCGCGGCTATTTGTAACGCGGCAGGACAGCGGGCGCGAGGCATTTAACGTCTCCGGCGTGCTTGGGATGGGAATGGGCATTGCTCTTTCAAACGCATATTATCCAAGCTCGAGCGTGAATGGAACCGTAGTTGGGTCGCGTTTCATTAGCAGTATATTGGGCGCCAGCTTTGGAAATCTACTACCGGAATTCTGGCCCGATGTGAAGCAGAAGCTAGCGCGCCGGCGCCACTAAGACTCCGCTAGGCGCGCGCGCCCAGTACAGCGGCCAGGCGGCTACGAATCTGATTCATGACTTCGGAGGCAAGGAAGGGCTTGCGGAGTACCGGAAAGTCGTGCTCTTCGCAGACCGCTTCGTCCTCGGCCGGCAGCACGGAACCGGTCATCATGATTACCTGCATTTTCGGCGCGCGCTGCCTGAGTTGCACCCCCAATTCCACCCCGTTTCCGTCAGGCAGCATGTAATCCAATAAGGCGGCGTTGGGTAGCTCCGTAGCCATGATGCGCTGAGCATCGCCCGCGGATTCGGCGGTCAACAACCGCCAACCGGCTTCGGCCATCAGACGTTCGAGGAAGTGGAGCAGGTCGCTGTTATCGTCGACCAGCAGAACCGTGGGATGCGCCGGGGCTTCAGCCTCCTCCCTTCCCGCGGGACGCAAGATCAGTTTCGAGCGATCGGGCGAAATATCGACACGGACCCGCGCGCCCGAATCGATCTGTCCGGTGGCTACCATAGTGGCGAGGGGTTGAGTGAGATTCCGATGAATGGTCCGGTTCAGCTCCCGCGCGCCGTATTCGGTGCTGGTGCCTTTTTCAATCAACCATTGGCGCGTTTCATAGGCACCTCAATGTTGAAACACTTGGTTGCCAGGCGCGTATTCACGTGGTTTTGAAGCGCGGCAATCTGGTGATCCACAATTTGGCTCAGCGATTCCGCCGTCAGGGGCTGATAGGTGATCACGCAATCGATGCGGTTGACGAACTCAGGCGAAAACTTCTTGCGTACAGCAACCAGGGCAATGTTTTGGAGCTTGTTGGTGACATCTTCCTTTGCAGTGTGCGCGCCGGCGTGAAAGCCAAAGTTGGGGTTCAACTCTTTCATCATTTCGCGGGCGCCCAGATTGCTGGTGAGGAATACGAGGCTCTTTTCGAAGTTCACGGAAGAGTTGTCACCCAGCCGAAGGATGCCTTTATCGAGGACCCCGAGCAGAAGCCTGGTGAGAGAAGGCGCGGCTTTTTCGATTTCATCGAACAGAACCAGCGAGAGCGAACTGTTATCGCTGGTGACGCTGGTCAACTTCTGCTGGGACAGCATGGGCTGGGTTTCACGGTGACCGAGGTAGCCCGGGGGAGCGCCAATCAGCTTGGCCACCTCATGCTCCATTTGAAATTCGCCGCAATCTATTTTGAGCAAATTCTTCTGGCTGCCGTGCAAAACCTCCGCGAGAGCCTCAACAGTCTTAGTTTTTCCGGTGCCGGTCGGCCCCAGTAGCAAAAATACGCCGACGGGACGTCCTTCCGGGGCAAGACCGGCTTGAAACATTTGGATGTAAGGGACGATCACGCTGGTAGCGGCAGGCTGCCCCACTACTTTCCGTGAAAGAACGGCCGTTAAATTTTCAACCGTTTCGGGCGGTATTTTCTTAGCCCGGCTGCCCGATCCCATATTTTTTTTAGCGTCCACCATACTTGTTGGCCCTAGTATATACAGCAGCTTAACCGGAACCGTGGGGCGCTTGTTTGAAATAACCCCAAATTCCCGGTTCTTTTCTATAATTTTTGTTTGCAGAATGAATAGATTGCGTTCGAAATGCGCCGGCTGGCACATCCGTCTCCATAAGGGTTGTGAACGCGGGACATGCGTTCACATTCTTCAGGGCCGTCCAGCAGCCTGCACGTTTCATTGGAGATCCGGACCGGGTCCGTTCCCACCAAGCGCACGGTTCCGGCTTCGACAGCTTCCGGGCGCTCGGTTTTATCCCGCATCACCAGGACCGGCTTGCCTAGAGAAGGTCCTTCTTCCTGTATGCCACCGGAATCGGTAAGCAACAGATAGGACCGGCGCATCAGATCGACGAAAGGCACGTACTCCAGCGGAGCAAGAAGAGTCACGCGGGGAAGGGCGCCGAGAATTCGTTCGACCGGTTCCGTGACATTGGGATTTCTGTGTACGGGAAAAACGATCTGCACATCGTCACGTTCTGCGATTCGCGCAATGCCATGGCACAATCCTTCGAAACCGGCGCCGAAGCTTTCCCGGCGATGGGCGGTAACCAGGATCAGCTTTTTGCCGGGGATCAAGAATGGCGGCAAGGGCTGCGGATCACGTTCCAGCCTGCCGCGAACATTGAGTACGGCGTCTATGCCGGAGTTTCCGGTGACAAAGACTGTGTCTGGCGCTACGCCTTCGGCATTCAGATTCGCAGCGGCGCCAGGAGTCGCAGCAAAGTGAAGCGCAGCCATGCGGGCAGTCAGCACGCGGTTGAGTTCTTCGGGAAACGGCTCGCAAAGATCGCCGGTGCGCAGCCCGGCTTCGACATGACCGAGGGGCACACGCCGGTAAAAGGCTGCAAGCGCGCCGCAGAGCGTGGTGGTGGTGTCGCCCTGCACCACGACGAAATCGGGATTGGCGGTCTCCATTACCGGCTCCAGGGCGGCAATGAGACGGCCTGTCACCTGGTTCAGCGTTTGGCTGGGACGCATGACGTCCAGGTCGTAATCCGGCCGGACATCGAACACGTTGAGAACCTGATCCAGCATTCCGCGATGTTGCGCGGTTACGCAGACCTGAACGGAGAACCGGACCGGCTCCGCGCTCAACTGCAAAATGATGGGGCAGAGCTTGATTGCTTCCGGCCTTGTGCCGAATACGAAAAGTACGTTGATGGGGGAAGGCAAGGCTGCGCTTAGCGATGCCGGAAGGTGATTCGACCCTTGGTGAGATCATAAGGGGAAAGTTCCATTGTGACGCGGTCGCCTGCCAGGACGCGGATGCGGTTACGACGGAGGCGGCCGGCCAAATGCGCCAACACCACCCGTTCATGTTCCAGTTGCACACTAAACAGCCCGCTAGGGAATTTTTCCAGGACTGTGCCAGTTACCTCAATGCTGTCTTCTTTACTCAATCCATTTCCTTTTCAATTGTTTTCCGGAGAGGCTGTTCCCATTGGGGCCGATGAGCGCCTCCGAAATGAAAGGGG
>JALYXI010000084.1 GCA_030947245.1 Acidobacteriota bacterium | reverse complement strand
TCGCGAGCCCGACCATGGGCACAATGAACGTCAGCATGACGACAGTCAGCATCAACGCCATTCCCCGTTCTCTCTGATTCGGCTTATTGTTCGTCAGCATTGAGATTTCGATACCTTAGTTAAAAGTCAAAAGAAATTTCGGGCGTACGTCCCGGAACTGATCCCCGGCAGAGTAAGCCCCGCAGAGACGTGATAGGTCTCGGATAAATAAGATATTTCCCCTCCGCCCATCGTTAGAAGAAGCCCAAATCCCGTTGCTACACAGGAAGAGTCAGTAAGGTAGTTTTGAATCCCGATACTGCCATCCGCTGCGACGCGGCTGGCGGCTGGCGTTCCGAAGGAACTGGATCTTAATCCCGCGTTACCGATTACGTTTCTCTTTAGAAACACGTACTGGTTGTAGTTGGGACAGGACCCGGTATCGGGCTGAAATCCCCCGGCTACGCATTCGTTGTCACCTACGTACATTACCTGTGAAAGGATCACAACCCCGCTCCCCCCGTTGAGCGTAATTCCCAAGCCTTGGGCAATTCTTAGAAGGATCTGTTGGTTAACCGGAAGGGAGAAGTCGATATTTCTTACGAACATGCTGCCAGCATCGCGGTTGACGGTGCGTACCTGAATCGACCTGCTAAGCGTGATGCCGAGCTCGAACATATAGAGAAGCATAGGCATTGCAAAAGAGATCACCAAAGCGAATTCCACCATCGCGTTCCCGTTTCTCAGGCGGCGCGGCCCGGTGTTTTTGTTCTTTTTTGTCATCGAACTGGAGGCGAGAGCTGTCCCGCCGGTAAGCTTTCCATACGATCCGCGGAGGAGACGGAAATCACCAAGGGAGCCGTGGCGTAAAAGGGCCTATTGAGCGTCGAGCTGAGGGGTGCAATCCATGCCCAGGTATAACTTGCGACGGAAACTTCCACAACGTTGCCGGGCGCGTTGCTAGCTACACCTGTTACCTCGACGGACAAATCCGTCGGCGCATAGTACTTTACTCCGATCCTTGCCGCTCCCGCAACTCCGTCGATCAGCCCCAAGGCATTCTGTTGAACGATCTGACGTATCGAGTCATCCTGTCCCAATCCCGGCGCCGATTGATATGTGACGGCGTAGCGCGCTCCGGCCCGTACCGCGCTCTGAAGAGTGCTGCGTAAAAAAATCGGCATGGAGAAATCGATAAATGCAAATAGAACCGCGAACAGCGGCAGAAGGATGAATGCCATTTCCACATAGGCGCTTCCCGATTCCCCCGTCAAAGGTCCGGGGTACCGCCGATTATCGACTCCTCTACCTGGTCTGCGGTTCACATTCAGCTATCGGTGGACTTTCTCTACAACTTTAGGGTGTAGCTTTTGCCCAATCCGCCGATATGGAAGTAAGTGGCAGAAACGCAACATCACCCGGCTGGAGATCTCGTCGAATTTCGGAGGGGGGTCCTGATCAGCCCGAATTCAGAGCTCCGACGCGCCATTCGCAAGGCGATTGACGGCCGGCTGGAGCTGTTTGAATGTTCGGCGCCCGACGGTTATCCCGATCCGGAAACGGTACTCGGACAGGCTCCTGACCTATGTCTAATCGAGGTTGAGACCGATACGGAACGGGCTCTTGCGCTTGTCCGGGATCTGAGTGATTCGGGACTCCCCGTGGTGGCGCTTTACACAACGAACGATTCGGACCTGATTCTGCGCGCACTACGTTGTGGCGCGAGCGAGTTCCTCTCCGAGCCGATTACACCGCAACAACTCTGGCAGGCATTCGAAAGGCTGGCGCGCAAGAATGGCTCAGGGACGTCGCGCCCCCGCCCGGGCAAAATCTGGACGATCATGCCTGCCAAGACCAACTATGGCGCCACCACCATCAGTTGCAACCTGGCCGTGCGTCTGAAGCGGCTGGAACAGCGCCGGGTGTTGCTGGCTGATATGGATCTGTTAATTGGAAGCGTCGGCTTCTTGTTGAAGCTGAAGTCTCCGTTCAGTATTGTCGATGCGATGGTGGATTGCGCCCATCTGGATCGAGAGCTCTGGAAGAAGTTGACGGTCTCCTATTCCTCAATTGACGTGCTACTGGGACCCGATAAACCGCAACTCGATCCGGCGGAAACTCAGGCTATCACGCACTTTTTCCAGTTTTGGCGCCAGACCTACGGGATCAGCATTGTCGATAGTCCCGGGCCGGTTTCCAGCTGGCAAATCGCACTCGCGTGCGCTTCGGATGAGTTGCTATTGGTTACCACGAACGAAGTGGCTGCGGTTCACGCCGCGCAAAAGACTATGAGCCTCCTGCAAAGCGCCGGAGTGGAAAAATCGCGCATACGCCTGATTGTAAACCGGTACAGCCGCGAGAACGGCCTGAGCGGCGACGCGATTCAAACGGCTCTCAAGACCGACGTATATCATGTACTGCCGAACGACTATGAACCGGTGCAAAAAGCCGTGCTCGATGGCAAGACCGTGTCTCCCGGCTGCCGTCTGGGCAAGGCCGTCGATGAGTTATGCGAGCGCCTGACCGGTGTGGCAAGAACGGCAAAGAAAGGGTGGTTCCAAGCCTTGCCGGGGGTATTCAAAAAAGCTGATCCGTGTCCCTAAAGTTCGTTGGGCTTTCCGCCGATATAAATGTATTGCAGAATTCACACTGCCATAAAGGAAAAAAAAACATGATGAAACGATGGATTGACAGCATGCTCGCTCTCCGCATCTGGAGAGATTCGAAAGGACAGGACTTGATTGAATACGCCTTGATGGCCGGCTTCGTCGCCGTCGCCGCAGGCGCGCTTATGCCTGGAGTCTCTGCCAGTATCAGCACTGTATTTTCGAAGGTGGCCTCCGTCATGACAGCCGCTGCCAGCTAAACCGGAAGCTCGTTTTACCGGATTCGGTGGGGGTAGCGCATATGCATCAACCTGCGTATGACCGGCTGATATGGCTCCGTTCCATTCAAAATCCAGACGGCGGCTGGGGGTACCACGAGGGAACGCAATCGTGGTTGGAACCGACGCTCTACGCGCTAATGGCCTTTCTTGCTTGGGATGCCCCCGAGGAGGATGTGTTGCACGCGTGGAGCTACGCTTGCGGCTTACAACGGGCCGATGGTTCCTGGAAGGCATCCAGGAATGTAGACGAGAGCCATTGGAGCGGTTCTCTCTGCATGAACATCGCGCTCCGCCGTGGACCGCCTGGTGAATTGTTCGCGCGCGGACTCCACTGGCTCCTCGGAGCCCGTGGTTCCGAAGGCAGGCTGACGGCTCGCCTCGGACGGTTGCTGGACCCTTCGGCGGTGGAGTACGACCCAACACTCTGCGGTTGGCCGTGGACCGCTGGGACTAATTCCTGGATTGAGCCCACGTGCCATGCCCTGATCGCCCTCGCGCGCGCGAGAGAGATCGCGGACTCGCCATATGTGCGTTCCCGGCTCGATCAAGGCCGGAAGCTACTGCTTGACCGCAGATGCCGCGACGGCGGCTGGAACTATGGGAATCGCCGCGTCCGCGGCTATGACCTACCGGGCTATCCCGAAACAACCGCACTCGCATTGCTGGCGCTGACGGCTTGCGGAGAGCCCAACATGGAAGGAATGATCACACGGGCAAAAAGCTTCTACAACGAACCCGGAGCCTCAAACCTGGCTCGCGCGTGGCTGAGCATCGCGCTACGCGCCGCGGGTCATCCTGTGGAGCTTGAAGAGACTCGACGCGGGACCGGCATCATGACGGCCGCTCTCGAAACGATCGCCTGGTCCGGACGAGGCTTCCCATGATTTCACGGCGAACCCTGGGGACGATCGCCGCTGGAAGCTTGCTGGATCCTCTCGCTTGCACGAGGCGAACACCGCTCGGCACGGGCCGCCCTGCCCGAGTCTGTGTACTGAGGGCGAAGTCCTATACGGTCGATATCGAAAACATCATCGTTCAAGGTTTGAGGGAGTGCCGAATCGATGTTCGTGGCAAGTCGGTGCTTGTGAAGCCGAACCTCGTGGAATACAGCCGGTCGTCGCCGATTCATACCGACCCCGCCGTCCTTCAAGCGTGTATTGCCGCTTTGGAACAGCTTGGCGCCGCGCGCGTGCTGGTTGGTGAAGGCCCTGGACATCGGCGGGACACTCTGGGCATGGCCTATGACGCAGGCTATCGCGCCGCAATTCCAAACTTCGATTCCCGATTCACCGATCTGAACCTCGACGATGTCGCGGAGACCGATGGCTTCTGCGGAGAGCGGCGCTTCTATTTCCCGAAAACCGTTCTGGGCGTCGATCTACTGGTATCCCTCGCCAAAATGAAGACCCATCACTGGGCGGGGGCGACGTTATCTATGAAGAACCTGTTCGGCATTGTGCCCGGGGCCATTTACGGCTGGCCCAAAAACAAGCTGCATTTCATCGGAATCGATCGGGCTGTGACCGCGCTCTACCGCGCGTTTCCGAAAACCATCGGAATTGTTGACGGTGTTATCGGAATGGAAGGAAATGGCCCGATTCAAGGCCGCGCGAAGCAGTCCGGCGTCGTTGTTGTGGGGACGGATTTAGCTGCGGTCGATAGAACTTGCTGCGGGCTGATGGGGATTGATGCTGACCGTATTGGGTATCTCTCCGACAATTCTGGCAGCTTGATCGAGCAACGCGGAGAAGACCCCAGGGCACTGGCACAGGACTATGAACTATTGCCCAATTTGCGGCATCTCAGACTTGGTTCGTAATGGATCCGGCTTCGCCGAAAAAAGCTATGCCGGCAGGTCGCTGATAGTGGCGAACAGTATGAATCTCTGAATTCCAGACGGCGAGCCCTGGCGCCTCCTCCAGCCGATCAACCTTGTACGCCCTCGCGAGTGTGATGAGCACGCCTGTCAAAAAACCCCGGACGTCTAAAATTAGAGTATATGGACCAAAGCGCCGGGCCTGAACACGCACTGGAACCCGAACGGCAACTGACCACCCTCGAAGCAACGCGCGAGGCTCACGAAATGCTGTCCGCTCTCGTTCACTTCTCGCCGATGCCGATCGTGGCGTTCACGGTTGAAGGCAAAATTACGCTGTGGAACGAAGCGGCGGAACGGCTATTCGGATGGCGAGCTGACGAGGTGCTCGGAGGCGCCATCCCGTTTGTTCCTGCCGACAAGCTTGAAGAGCATCGGGCGATGCGGGCCCGCGACTTACAAGGAGAGGGATTCACGGAACAGGAACTGCGTCGTAGACGCAAAGACGGAACGGCCGTTGACATCCGGGTTTCGACGGCGCCACTGCGTGATGCGACCGGGAAAATCACCGCCATCATGAGCGTGTACGTGGACGTGACCGAGCACAAGGGATACGAAAGGCGTTTGCTGGCGCAAAATGGCGTAGCGCGCATTCTGGCCGCAACTTCCTCAATGGATGAGGCTGCGCCACGTATTCTGCAGACTTTGTGCGAAAACCTGGAATGGCGAACAGGGCTGTTCTGGACATTAGAGGCAAGCGGCGAGTATTGTTGTGCCGAGATCTGGCAAAGGGCATCGGATCGCGGCAACGATTTCGCAAACTTCTGTCGAGGTTATCTCTTGCCACCCGGCGCCGGCCTGCCAGGCCGCATCTGGGTCAGTAAAGAACCGGCTTGGATTGTCGATGTTCACGATGATCCCGATTTTCGCCGGCTTAACGCCGCAGCATCAGCCGGTCTAAGGACTGCGTTCGGATTCCCTATCGTCCTCGGTGGTTGCGTCTATGGTGTCATGGAATTCTTTAATGACGAGGTGAAGTCACCCGATCGAGATTTGATCGGCATGGCCGCTGCTGTCGGATATCAGATTGGGGAGTTTTTGGAGCGCCATCGAGCGCAAAAGAACCTTGCGGATCGGGAAGCAAGCCACCGCGCCCTGACCGAGACCGCCGCGGATGGCATCGTCACCATTGATGCGAGGAGTACGATCCTGTTTGCAAATAGTGCCGTAGGGCGAATATTCGGCTACACGCTACACGAGTTGTTGGGGTCTGATCTCACCATGCTCATGCCTGAATATCTTCAGCAAGTTCACAAGACGGCATTCGCGAGATATCAGCTTACCGGCGAGCGGCACATCTCCTGGCAGGCTGTTCAGGTGCCGGGGCGGCACAAAGAGGGACAGGAGATTCCGCTAGAAATTTCGTTTGCTGAACATGAACAGGACAGCAAGCGCGTCTTCATCGGAATCATACGGGATGTCACAGAGCGCAAGCGATTCGATGAGAAGCTCCAACAAACGGCCAAGCTGGAAAGCCTAGGCCTTCTTGCCGGCGGCATAGCCCATGATTTCAATAACCTTCTCACGGGCATTTTGGGCAATACCAGCTTGGCGATCGAGATGCTCCCCACACCTCATCCCGCTATCGGACCACTTAAGGATGCCACCGACGCCAGCGAGAAAGCAGCCAACTTGGTGAAGCAGCTCCTGGCCTATGCGGGTAAGGGCCGCTTTGTGATTCAGCGGCTCGATCTATCGGTTATTGCACGCGAGACCAGCACATTAGTGAAAGGTTCCATTCCAAAGACGGTCCACCTGAGGCTTGATCTTGGGGACCACCTGCCATGTGTTGAAGGTGACGAAACACAGATTCAACAAATCATTATGAACCTAATCATCAACGGCGCGGAAGCAATCGGCGAAAGTGAGTACGGGACGGTTCTTGTAACCACCGGAGTCCAGCATGTGGACCAGGACTATATCGACCAAACGTTTGGGCACGACCAGATTACACCGGGAAAGCACGTCAGCCTCGAAGTTCATGATACTGGAAGCGGCATGGATGAGGCTACGATCGGCAAGATTTTCGACCCATTCTTTACCACCAAGTTCACGGGCCGGGGTTTAGGCCTGGCCGCCGTTCTGGGGATTGTGCGCGGCCACAAGGGAGCATTGAAGGTCTACAGCACGCAAGGGAAAGGAACTACCTTCAAGGTGTTATTCCCGGCAAAGGAGTCGCAAGCAGCCGAACCACCGCCAGAGCAGCTTCAGCACCAATTTGCAGCTAAAGGCACCGTTCTGGTTGTTGATGATGAACAGATTATCCGCAAGGTGGCGGCGTCGATACTCGAACGATTTGGTTTCAGGGTGTTGGTTGCCGAAAACGGTCGCGAGGCCGTGGAGATCTTCGAGCAGATGCCCGGCCAGATCTCGTTGGTGATTCTCGATCTCACTATGCCGGTCATGAATGGCGAAGAGGCCCTCCGGGAGATCAAAATCCTGAGTCCGCACGTACCGATACTTCTCTCCAGTGGCTTCAACGAGATGGAAGCCATACAACGATTTGCCGGAAAGGGCTTGGCTGGCTTTGTGCAGAAACCGTATACCTCCGCACGGCTGGCGGAAAAGCTGGAACAGGTTCTCAAAGACTAGCTTCGCTACGGCGCGGGAAAAACGGCTAATTAGGGCGGTATCCAAGAGCGCGGATGAGGAACCGCTTCGATCCCCTATCGTCTCCCAGGCATAACAACTGGACTGCTTGGAACAGCTCTGAACCGTTTCATTGATACTCTAAATCCGAAAGATTGGGTTTCGTTATGCCCCGAAGTTGAGGCAGCGTAGCACCGCCACTCCGGAGCCGAATCGGTCTATCGTGTGGATCAAAGTTTACATTCGGGTCCGCGCGGGCGGGGGCACTGAGCGCCTCCGGGACGACCGCAAGGATCTCGAAGAACTACCAAGCGCGCTATCCGCCCAGAGGAGTATCGCAATTCGAATATAATCTGATCACTTTATGCGAAAACTCGCAGTAGTGGCTTGCCTCACCTTAACGTTCCTGCGCGGCGAACAACAGGCGGTGATCGAGATCGATACCGGGAAGGTGGAGCACGCGATCCCGCGTACGATCTACGGCAGTTTTCTCGAGCCAATCGGCCATAGCATCTACGGCGGACTTTGGGCGCAACTTCTGGAGAACCCAAGCCTGGAAGAGAACATGTGGAGCGCCGGACGCATTGTCCAGATGCTGGCCCAAAAACCGGAACTCACGCAATCTTCCGGGCTGGGGCTTCCGCTGCCCTGGGAACCCCTTGACGCCAGTCAGGGAGCTCGTTACGAACCACGCTGGGGAAATGCGGCCAACTCGGCACGATCGTTGTTGATTATGGCCCTCCCCGGAATCGAAACGGGAATTCGTCAAGAGGTTTATCTCCCTGTCCACAGGGTGCTCCGCTTCGAGGGCAGTCTATACGCCAAACCGGTTAGCGGGAACAGGGATCTCACAGTTTCCTTGCGGCGGCGCGATCACAAGGCCGATGTATTCACTGCTCAGAAGCTCCACCTAATCTCAGAAGCGTGGCAGCAGTATAAATTTGTGCTGGATGTGCCCAGGACGGCATTGGCTACTCGCGAGCCCGCCGATTTCGTCGTCTCGCTTTCGGATGACGCACGCATGCTGGTCGACCAAGTGGTTCTCTTTCCGGCCGACAACGTAGAAGGCATGAATCCGGAAATGCTTGAAATGGCGCGCGCCATGAAAAGCCCCATCGTGCGCTTCGGTGGAAATTTCACCTCGGGATACCACTTTCGCGATGGCCTTGGGCCGATGGACAAGCGCGTCAGCATGCTCAACCAATCCTGGGGCATGCCGGAGTACAACCACTTCGGAACCGATGAGTTTCTGAGCTTCTGCAGGTTGGTGGGCACGCAGCCGCAGATCGCGCTGAACCTGGGCAGCGGTTCCCCGGAAGAGGCTGCGGACTGGGTACGTTACGTAAACGGCAAGTGGGGAAAAAAGGGCCTGCTTTGGGAGTTGGGGAATGAGCTTTGGGGCACCTTTCAGATCGGTTACCCGACTGTTTCGAAAATTGCGTCCCTCACGAAGACATTCAGCGCGGCGATTCGCGCTGCCGACCCGGAAGCTCGATTGATTGCTACCGGTGCGGATCCGGATCGCTTCCACGATTGGAACGCAACTCAGTTGCAGCTAGGGCCGGCTGCTTTCAATTACCTGTCGACACACTTCGTCGTAAGAACCGCGGACGTTCTGAAGACGAATGCTTCGCGCGAGTTTGTGGCCCAAGCGGCTTTGGCGTTGCCAGTGGGCTTGGAAACGCAACTGCGCTCGATGAAGAAGCAGATCGATGCCGATCCGACAACTCGCAACCGCATCGGTATCGCCTTTACGGAGTGGCTGTTCGCAGGACCTGCCGGGCAGGCGCCGATGTACGACAACCTGGGCGGAGCGCTGGCCGCAGCGGGATTTCTTAATATGCTGATGCGGGTGTCCGATTTTACGACGATCTCCGATATGACCGGAAACATCGAGTTCGGCGGCATTTGGCAGAAACGCGGTCGGGTGTATGGAGTTCCGGCATACTGGGCATTCCGCATGTATTCAAATGCCGATGGGACCAAGTTGGTCCGCACCAACGTGAAGGTCGATCACTACGATATCGAGGATGGCGTGCGCCGGATTCCCTCGATCCACGCAGTTCCCTTTCTGGACGTGGTTTCTACTCTCAATGAAGCTGGGAATAAGCTTACGTTGTTCTGCGTGAACCGGAACTTGGAACAAGACATCCACGGGACCATCCGGCTCAAAGACTTTGCCGCGGGTCCCGCTCACGCCGAAGAGCTTACTGCATCCAGCTTGTACGCGGGGAACGACGAGGTAAGACCGGATGCAATTTCGCCAGCAGCAAAGGCGGTAAGCACGCGCGGAGAAAACTTCGAGTACGTATTTCCGCGCATGAGCGTAACGGTAATCGAAGTGGCGCGGGCAAGGTAAGCGATCGGTTCATGAATCGGCGTACACTTTGCCGCTTGTTGCTTGGGGGCAGTGTTGTGGGTAGATCCCGGCTGTCGCAGCAAGGCTTGCTTTCCGCGCAATTGGCCCGACCTCCTATGGCCCTGCCCACGTTTCGAGATATCACTGCGGCTTCCGGGGTCAGGTTTCACCACTCGGCATCCCACACGTCCCAAAAGTATCTAATTGAGAGCATGGGCGGGGGAGTGGCCATGTTTGACTCGACGGGCGATGGCAATCTGGACCTGTTTTTTGTGAATGGCGCGGCCCTGCAAGACCCCTTAGCCGCCGGCAAGATGCCGGACAAGTCCGATCCCCGATACTGGAACCGTCTCTATCGCAATACCGGAGACGGCACTTTCACGGACGTTACGGAAAAGGCCGGGGTGCGCGGGCATTCTTATGGGATGGGGGTGGCCGCTGGAGATTACGACAATGACGGGCATCAAGACCTTTACATCACCAACTACGGCCGCAACATTCTGTACCACAACAACGGTGACGGCACGTTTGCGGATGTGACGGAAAAAGCCGGCGTCGGTGCGGGCGGTTGGTCCGCCGCGGCCAGCTTCGTAGATTACGACCGCGACGGAAAGTTAGATTTGGTAGTCAGCCGCTATCTGGACTGGGACATTCACCAGAATCCCTGGTGTGGCGACCGGGCGAGAAACTTTCGCGCCTACTGCCATCCCGATATCTTCCCTCCCGTTTCGCACATCCTGTACCACAACAACGGAGACGGCACATTCACCGATGTCAGTGAAAAGGCAGGCTTCACCCAACATCCAGGAGCTGGTTTGGGCATCGCGGTCAATGACTTTGACCTGGATGGATGGCCGGATATTGCGGTGGCCAACGATGCCCGCCCCCAACAATTATTTCGCAACAACGGGAACGGCACCTTCACTGAGGCCGGCCTAAGCAGCGGCTTAGCTTACGACGAGGATGGAAATCCGTACTCTGGGATGGGCTTAGGCTTCGAGGACTACGACAACGACGGGCGGCCCGATATCTTCATCGATAATCTGGCAAATCAACGCTACGCGTTGTACAAGAATCGTGCCGGATCTTTCGAATATGTCACCAATTCCAGCGGCGTAGGGGGTATCACAATCTTGCACTCCGGCTGGGGCACGCAATTGTTCGATTACGACAATGACGGATGGAAAGACGTTTTGGTGGCACAAGGCCACGTCATGGACAACATCGAGCAAACCCAACCGTCACTCCGGTACAGGGAGTCACTACTGCTGATGCGAAATGTACGCGGGAAGTTCGTGGACGTCTCAGGGCAATCCGGAGCGCCGTTCCGCGTTCCCCTCGCGGCCCGGGGAGCAGCGTTCGGGGATTTGAATAACGATGGATTTCTGGATGTCGCGATTAACTGCAACGATGGAGACGCCCTTATTTTGCATAACCAGGGCAACGCGAATCACTGGTTGACCGTTGACACTGTGGGAAAGACGAGCAATCGCGATGGCATCGGCGCCAGAATTCATCTGGTAAGTAAATCCGGCCTGCACCAATACGCCACAGTAGGAACGGCGGGCAGCTATCTATCGAGCAGCGACAAACGGGTTCACTTCGGTCTAGGTTCCGAAAAAAGCGCTTCGCTGGTTGAGATTACATGGCCCAGCGGAATCGTCCAGCGTCTTGAGAATGTTCTCTCGAATCGGGTCATCTCCATCCGGGAACCACCAGCATAAAATCGGCTGGCCTCTGTGAGTCAAATTAAGATTGAGTCAGTGATGCCTTGTAGAAAAAGCTGCGCGCGGAGAAACGGGCTGATTGCCTTTTCCGCTTTGCTCGCATCCGCAATGCCCGCATTGGCGGAAGACGGCCACTTCGAAGC
This sequence comes from Acidobacteriota bacterium, assembly GCA_030947245.1. Classification (GTDB taxonomy): domain Bacteria; phylum Acidobacteriota; class Terriglobia; order Bryobacterales; family Bryobacteraceae; genus JALYXI01. The sequence continues at coordinate 42 of JALYXI010000084.1, read as the reverse complement.
GGGTCTTGCGCTCTACCGGAAAGGAGAATGCGGCCGCGCTCT
>JALYXI010000078.1 GCA_030947245.1 Acidobacteriota bacterium | reverse complement strand
GCTTGGATCAGGTGGCATTCCGCGCCTTGGGCACGGAGGGAATCGGCGACCGCCTCGGCGCCGGGCTTGAAGGAGTTGTAGTGCAGGATAAATCGCCGGACTCCCGTCCGCGCAAACGCGCGGGCGGTGGCGGCCCCGATTCCGCGGGAAGCCCCGGTGATGAAGACAGTTTGACTGGCAGGAACCGGCACCTAGAAATTCTGCCGCAACCAGTCGCGCATCGCATCGCGATGGAGCATGATGCCTTTACGCGAGTAGCGCAGATATCCCTGACGGCGAAACTGATTCATGTAATGGGTAACGATCTCGCGGGAGGTGCCGACGTACTGGGAGAGCAACTCATGCGTGAACGGGATCATCTGAATGGAACCGTCGTCCTGCCGCGCCCCCAGTCTTTCGGAGAAGCGGATCAGCGTGCGAGCCAGCCGGCGGGCGATGTTGTCCACGGAAAAGCTTTCAATCCGATGAGCAAAGTCCACGGAGCGCTGCACCAGCAGTTGCATCATCGCAATTGCCAGTTTCGGACGTTTCATCGAAATGTCTTCAATATCCGCCGTTGTCCACGTCATCACCTTGGTGCTTTCCAGCGCCACCGCAAGTTCGGCCCGGTTCGAATTGCCGAGAAAAGCCGATTCGCCGAAGAATTCGTCAGGTTGATAAATGTCGACAACCACTTGGCGCCCATCATCTGTTACGCGGCAAACTTTCACCTTTCCGCCGATAATTAAATAGACACTTCCGGAAGGCTGATCGTGATCGTAGATCGTCTGCCCCTTCTTGTATTCAAGAATGGTGGAGCAAGGAAGATGCGACAAGGGGTCTTCCAGAACGCGAGTCTGGGGAGAGGAAGCCGGCGCGACAGTCATGCTGCTCATTTTGTACTCCAGAAGGACAATTCCCGTTTAACCATATCAAATGATCCAGTAAATAAGCGAAATCGGTGACTAAGTTCACACGCTTTTAATGCAAGCTGCGTGCCAATGTGCTCTGCTTGCGGGGCACGTGGTGTTTACGGGAAAGTTAGAAGTATGCGTTGCCGCTTCGCACTTGCTGTTATTTGGCTAAATTCCGTTTGTTTAGTTGGATTTCAGGCAAGTCATTTCGAGACTCCCGCGGGGAATCGGGCCGCATTCCGTAACACCAGTGGCACTAGCGTGTTGCCGGGCGGACGGTTGATTTATCCCCTAGGGAAACAGCTAGTTACGGGTCCTGGACCGTTCGGACTAGGGATCAGCCCTGGAAAAAAAGTAGCTACCGCGAATCTAGGTCCGGAACGGCTTTCGGTAACGGTTTGGGAGATGGACAAGAAGGCTGTTTGGGCTACGCATAATTTCCTCGCCGCAAAAGTACCCTCTCCGGAGCAAAACTCAGGAGCTGATGAAAAGGAGTTTCGCAGCAATTTTATGGGAATCGCGTTTTCCGGCGATAAGCAGTTATGGATTGCCGAAGGAAACTCCGGACGGGTGCGGCTGATCGACCCCGCGACCGGGGAACGGAAGAGGCTTATCGACCTGAATCAGGGTGGATATGCGGATAGTTTCACGGGAGATTTGGCTCTCGATGACCAGCGCGGAATCGTTTATGTGACTGACCAGGCGAACTTCCGGCTCTGTGCCATCGACGCAAAGAAGGGCCGCGTGCTGTCCAGCGTGAAGATAGGCCGGCTTCCCTTCGCTGTCGCGCTGTCTCAGGATGGCAAAAACGTGTATGTCACCCATGTGGGAGTTTTTGAATACAAGGCACTGCCCGGTGCACGGCAATCGAGCGCGTCCGAAACAGGTCTCCCGTTTCCGGCATTTGGGTTTCCGTCCGATGAGGCCAGAGCGGGTGCACGCCGGGAACTGGGAAAGGGGATGGTAGAAGTGCCGGGACTGGGCGACGCAAACACCATGCAGGCCAACTCGGTTGCCTTTGTAGACGTTACGGACCCTGCCGCAATGAAGGTGACCGGTTACGTGCGCACGGGGATGCCGTTCAGCGCGGAGACGGCGGGCGGCAGCAGCCCTTCCGCCGTTCTAGCCGGGGGCGGATTGCTGTACGTGTCGAACGCACACAACGATTCCGTAACTGTGATAGATGCAGCAACGCGGAAAGTACGGAACGAAATTGCCTTGCGCATACCGGGTCTGGAAGCGCTGCGGGGCATTATGCCGCTGGGAATGGCGCTGGACCCATCCTCACGGATGCTCTTGGTGGCGGAAGCGGGAATCAACGCGGTCGGCGTAGTGGACTTGAAAGCGGGGAAATTGCTGGGGCATGTTCCCGTTGGATGGTTCCCGGCGCGAGTGGCTGTTGTAGACGGAACCGTCTACGTGGCGAATGCGAAGGGCGCAGGGACAGGACCGAACCTGCCAGGCCGGGAGGCGTATCAGGATGGCAGTGGATTAGTAGACATCTTGCGGCGCGGAACGGTGTCGGTGTTTCCGCTGCCGGCTGACACGGAGATTCCTAAGCTGACGCAAACGGTGCTGAGTGCGAATGGGTTCGTTCCTGTGGCCGGAGTACCGGCGGCGATACCGGAAGCTGTGCGGCATGTGGTCCTCATCGTCAAAGAGAATCGGACTTTTGACGAAGTGCTGGGCGATGTGACGGAGGCTTCTAACGGAAGGGTAGCCGGTATTCCACAATTGGCCCGTTTCGGCATGGCGGCCGCAGTTCGGGGCGGGCGCGAGCGACTGAGTCTGCAGCGCGTCGCCGTTTCTCCCAATCAGCACGAGATTGCAGCGCGATGGGCTTTCAGCGACAACTTCTATTCCGATTCTGAAGTGAGCGTGGACGGGCATCACTGGCTTGTGGGGAATTATCCCGACGCGTGGACCGAGTCTTCGCTCATGGCCGCGTATGCGGGACAGAAAGACTTCCGGTTACCCACCGACGCCCCGGGACGGCTCTCTTTTGCGCAGAGTAATTCCTCCGTTCATCCCGAGGAAGTTCAGGAGGCTGGTACCCTTTGGCATCATCTGGAGCGAAACGGGATCAGCTTCCGCAATTTTGGCGAAGGATTCGAGCTTGCCGGAGTGGAAGAGCGCCCAGGAGAGAAGCCCACCGGAGCGCGGTTTATGACCAATGTTCCCATGCCCGATCCGCTATACCGCAACACGTCGCGCACCTATCCCGGCTTCAATATGAACATACCGGACCAATACCGGGCGAGCCAGTTGATCGCGGAACTCCGGGAACTGTATGAGAAACCCGGTAAGGATCTGCCGCGGTTCATCTTTGTGCATCTTCCGGGGGATCACATCGCGGCAACGCGCCCTGAAGACGGCTATCCGTATCCCGCTTCCTTTGTGGCGGACAACGACTACGCGCTGGGCCGGATTCTCGAATTCCTATCGCATTCCCCATGGTGGAAAGACATGACGGTATTTGTGACCGAGGATGATGCACAGGGCGGGCGGGACCACATCGATTCGCACCGGACGCTGATGCTGGCCGCTGGACCCTACGTGCGAAAGGATTTCGCGCTCCACCAGAACGCAAGCTTTCCAGGGCTGCTCAAGACCGTGTTCCGGATTCTAGGTGTTCCGCCGCTGAATTTATACGACGCTTCCGCCGCTGATTTAAGCGCGGTGTTCACAGCCTCGCCAGATTTCACGCCGTTTGTAGCCGGAAGACCCGATGAACGGATTTTTGTGCCGGAACGGGCGCGCGAGCCCAAAGACCCGCGGCCCTCGATTCAGATGGACCGGTAATCAGACGGAGCGCTCTCCCCTTATTTGGACTCGAACTCCTCGATATTGGCCTTCAACGCAGGAGAAAGTTGTTCCTTCTTCTCCGCTAGTTTTTTGATTAGCTCATCATAGGTCTTATCGGCCAGCGGGTACTCGCCGATGCGAGAAAGCTTGCCGGTATCCAGGTCTTTGTTCCTCAGATTGAGAGTGCCCGAGGAAAGAGCCATCAAGTCTGCCTTGTCTTGATCGACTGTAGCGTCGAAGCTCTTCTCAAAAAGTAACTCGGAGGCGCCGGCCGGAGTTCGAAATCCGAGACTCTTGAAAGGACCCACTTTCGGGATCAGGCGGAAGAGAAGGGCCAGAGATCGAGCGCCAAAACCGGGACGCTCGTAATCGTTGCCCCACTCCTTGCGATAGCTGGAGCGGGACATGTTGAATATGAACGTCTGGCGCGTGATGCCGGGATTTTTTTCCAGAATGCTCCGCTTTTTGGCTGCCCAGGCCGCTCTGGTCATTTCCGGAATCAGGTTGCTGACCGACCACCGGTAAGTCCCGAGCGCAAGATCGAGCGTCTCAAAGATATCTTTCAGCTTGAGACCATACGTATCCTCGCATGCGCGATCCAAAAGCTCTTTCGAGACCTGAAAGCCGATAAAATCGTGGTACGCCTGTGAAGGATAGTGGCCACGGGCGACCTGAAGGACGTCAAACCCAAACTCTGTCCGGATATGGGCTGTGGGATCGTCGACGTACGTGACTTCGGGCCCATACTTAATGCGTAGCTTCGGATAGAGCATTGGCACGGTCGCGTTGATCGCGATCGGATGGCCATTGTTGTCGGCATCGTAGTGAGCCAGAGCGCCAATGGAGAAGGCGTACTCGTTCAGGTTCCGGGCTTCGGAAAAGAGGTTCTGCACAAAGTCCCCACTGCGCACATAGTGGGTGAGATCGCTGAACAGATGGCTGCCGAAAGGGTAGTAGCCAACGTCCTGAATGATCCCGCCGCCGTAAGCATAGGCATGTGCCGCCACAAGCTGTTCGGAGGTGGAGCCCGGATACTTCTTCAGAAGCAGCGGCTTGATCGAAGTATCCCAGATAGTATCTATCAGAGCTTCATGGGTAAGTACGGAGTATGCGCGCGCTCCTGGAGCGGAAAAGAAGAGGAACAGCGTCCCGATTGAAGCCAAGGCGGGTACGCGTGAGCTCCGGAATGTGGTGAATCGCACAATTTAATATTACGCGGGACTGTATTTGAAAGCCGTATCCCCAATTCCCCACTTCCCTATACCCGGTGACTTCCCAAGACGTGTAAAGTGCGGCTAAGTTGTGCTGTCACAAGTCCGCGGCCCTCTATTGTAAAAATCGAAGGGGGGTAGAGTAATTCTATGTTTTGCACGCAATGTGGCAATACGCTTCAGGAAGTCTTCCGGTTTTGCCCCGCCTGCGGAAAGCCCGTGGACGAACCCCCTCCTGGAGCGGACCCGGTGATGGTAATGGGCCGGTCGCGGCGCACGCTACACCGGGTGATGGCCCGAAAGCGAATCGCGGGCGTGTGCGCGGGCTTCGCCGAGTATTTCGAGGTGGATCTGACTCTGATGCGAATCATCTTCGTAGCGTTAACAGTCTTGCCGCCCGCCATTGGTTTGATTGCCTACGTGATTGCTTGGATTGCAATGCCGAAAGATACACCTGCCGCAGCGTGAGCGGCATGTTATTCTGAAGGCGCTCTGGTTTGAAATTCCGCGCGTTAAACGATGAACGCTTCCGAAAGCGCTCTTACACGCGAAGAAATGGAAAGACGACGGCTGGCGGCGGCTCAACAACTGCTGACTGGCGCTTCACAGGCGAAGGTGGCGCGCATGTACGGCGTAAGCCGGACCACTACTTCGCGCTGGCACCACGCCTTAACCCGAAAGGGAGTCGATTCGCTGCGCAAGCGGCGGGCGACGGGGCGTCCAAGCAGGCTCACTCCCGAACAACTGGCGGGGGTTGCGCGCATGTATCGCGACGGCGCGTTGCGCTCCGGCTTTCCCACGGATCGTTGGACCACGGCGCGGCTTGCGACGGCGATCGAAGCAAGGTTCGGTGTCCACTACGATCAAGACCATGTGGGGCGGCTGATGCATAAGCTCGGCTTGAGGCGGGCGCGCGAACTGTTCTATGCGGCTTCTCTGTATTCGCCGAACACAGCTTTGAGCGCGTCCGAAATCTCGCCTACTGTGGCATAGCTTTCGGCCGCATCCAGAATGCGCGGCATCAGATTGTCGGCGCCGCGCGCGGCGTTCCGGATGGCGGAAAGGCGCTCTGCGACCGCAGTCTGGCTGCGTGAGGCGCGAACCTCGCGCAGGCGGGCGATCTGTGCTTTTTCGAGCGCGGGGTCCAGGCGGAACGTGGGAATGGGTGCACCCTCTTCCATCCCGAAACGATTCACGCCAACAATGATCTGCTCGCCCCGTTCCACGCCCCGCTGGAATTCGTAAGCCGCATTCTGAATCTCAGACTGTATGAATCCGCGTTCAATGGCGGCGATAGCGCCGCCCATGCTATCGATCTGTTCGATATACCGCAGCGCTTCGCGCTCGATGCGGTCCGTGAGCTCCTCAATGTAGTAACTGCCTCCGAGCGGATCCGGCTCCGCGGTGACGCCGGTTTCGTAAGCGATAATCTGCTGCGTCCGGAGCGCGATCCGCGCGGATTCCTCAGTCGGGAGCGATAAAGCTTCATCCCGCGAATTGGTGTGCAGCGATTGAGTGCCGCCAAGCACAGCGGAGAGCGCTTCGAGCGTAGTGCGCACGATGTTGACGTCCGGCTGTTGAGCGGTGAGAGTGGAACCGGCGCTTTGGGTATGGAAGCGGAGTTTGAGCGAGCGCGGATCCTTGGCATGAAAGCGATTGCGCATCAGGGAAGCGTAGAGCCGGCGGGCTGCGCGGAACTTCGCAATCTCTTCGAGGAAGTTGCGATGCGCGTTGAAGAAGAAGGACAGACGCGGAGCGAATGAGTCGATTGGCAAACCGGCGGCGAGGGCCGATTCGATGTAGGCGATCGCGTTTGCGAACGTAAAGGCCACTTCCTGGACGGCCGTGGATCCGGCTTCGCGGATGTGGTACCCGCTGATCGAGATGGTGTTCCATTCCGGCACTTCCCGGGC
>JALYXI010000072.1 GCA_030947245.1 Acidobacteriota bacterium | reverse complement strand
ATGGCGGAGAGGGGGGGATTCGAACCCCCGGTAGACTTTAAAGGCCTACGACGGTTTAGCAAACCGCTGCTTTCGACCACTCAGCCACCTCTCCGTGTCCGCGCGATGCGATACTATTGAGAGCGTAGCACACCATTGCGCGCCCGTAGCTCAGCTGGATAGAGCGTTTGCCTCCGGAGCAAAAGGCCACAGGTTCGAATCCTGTCGGGCGCACCACCCCCGCACTGTTTGTCCGCTGTTGCCCACCGACACACAAATCATGCTAACCTTCGTAATCACGGGATCCTGAATTTAAGATATTAAGATCTGTTATTATTTGGAATCCCATATAGCGCCGTTCTGAACATGAGCTGTTTCCAATCTTCCCTCGCTTCTCATCACGACCTGGTCTTTCTTGCTCCTTCCGACACTTCCATGACCGCCCTATTCCAAAACACCTGGCGCTCAAATGATGTGTACACACGCCTTCTCTCCGAGATGCAGCGTCTCCGCGGCCGCATTTATCTGAAGGACGGCGCTTTGTCCCCATCGCATCTCTCGGAGGATGGACGCCACATCGCCGCCCTGGATGAAAAGAGCTGGCATTTGCTCATCCTGAACCACGCGGGCCGTGTTCTTGGTTGCCTTCGCTTCTACCGGCTTCCGCCTCTCAGCCGCTTCAGTTCCATCAATTTCCGGCGAGGCACGGTGTTCCGGTCGCGTTTATGGGGCCGCAATGTGCGTAATGCGCTTCAGTCCGAAATGGTTTCCGCCCGGTATGCCAAAGCGGCGTTTATCGAATTGGGCGGTTGGGCGCTTGCCGAGGAATTGCGCAACACAACAGAAGCGTTGCGCTCTGTCATCGCGGCCTACGCGTGGTCGGAATTCCTAGGTGGCGCGCTGTGCATTACGACGGCGACCCAGCGCAACGGTTCCGCCTCCATCCTGCGGCGCGTGGGTGGCCGCGCGCTCGGTTGGGACGGCGCCGAATTTCCTCCCTATTTCGATGAGAACTACGGCTGCCAAATGGAATTGCTGCGATTCGATTCCAGTTGTCCTAACCCCAAATACCGGCACATCATCGATGACCTCAAGCTCAACCTGCCCAAGATTCCCGTGATCAGCAGAAAACCTTTGGGGCTGCTCCAGAAAGTGGCGGCCCATATCCCGCGTCCTTCTCAAGCGCCACTCTGGGCGGAAGAACTGATCCACAATTTCAACTAGCCGCGCCGAGTTCTATGAGATGATCAGTCCCATGCGGACTCTGACACTCTCGCTTGCCACCCTCTTTCTTGCCTCCTCCGGCCTGGCCCAGGACGAAGCCGAATTCCCAACCTGGATGAAGTCCTTAGGCCCGGCTATGGGCAGCATGCGGAAGAATCTGGAGGCGAAACAAGGCGCCGAAGCGGCAACAGATGCCGAAAAAGTAGCGGGTATCTTTAAGCAGGTTGAAGCGTTCTATGCGAAATCCAATACGGAGGACGCCGTGAAGTGGGCCACTACCGCGCAAACCGCGGCCACCGAGGTAGCCGCCGCAGCCACCGCCGGAGATTTCGAGAGGGCTGGCGCTGGCGTCAAACAGATCAGCGGAACCTGCGGTCCTTGCCATACCGCCCACCGCGAGAAAATCGAAGGCGGTTACAAACTGAAGTAGCGTGAGTCTCCGCCCTCTTCTGTTGATCGCGTTTCTTGCCGTGGCGTGCAAGCAAGCACCACAGGTGCGCCGTTACACCCTTCATGGCAAGATCGAATCCGTCGATGTCGCGGGCAAAACGGCTACCATTCACAACGAAAAGATAGAAGGCTGGATGGAACCCATGACCATGGAGTATCCCGTCCCCGACCCGGCGAAACTCCATCCAGGTGACGCCATCACCGCAACGGTGGTGGTTTCAGACCTGAACTATCATCTTGAAGATATCAAGTCCCCGTAAGCCGCAGCCTACCCCCGTAAGGCAAACGGACTATTGCGCCAAGCCCCTCAACCGAGTAGGCTAAAGCATTTCACAGTCTCTTTCCGTACAAATTATGATGAGCAAGCGGTTCCTCCTCGCGATTATCTTCTCCGGTCTTCCCCTGGGTGCGCAAACGCCTGTGGAAACGAGCATCGCGGTTCATCAGGATCTGTCGAAGCCAATGACGGTAATCGGCAAAATCGACCAGGAGACCGCAAAGCAGGAGCGCATCAAGCATCCGCTTCCTCCGAAGGCCTATCGTTCCCCAAGCGAGGATCCCGCTCTCCAGATCAACCCGGGCAATCAGTTCGCGCCCGCCATGTCCAATAATTTCGATGGCGTCGGCCAGGGCGCTTATGGATTCACCGTCACTTACGCGCCGCCCGATACGAACGGGGCGGCCGGCGCAACTCAATACGTTCAGTGGGTAAACGCCTCCTACGCGGTCTTCGATAAGGTTACTGGCACTCTCCAGTTCGGGCCCGTTTCCGGCAAGAGCATCTGGTCCGGTTTTGGCGGAGGCTGTGAACTCAACAACGACGGCGACCCCATCCTCCAGTACGACAAAGCGGCCAACCGCTGGATTTTCTCCCAGTTTTCGGTCAAGACTCAGCCCTATCTCCAGTGTTTTGCCATTTCCACCACTTCGGATGCTACCGGCGCTTACTACCGGTATTCCTTCCCCATGCCGAATTTTCCCGATTACCCGAAGATTACGGTCTGGCCCGACGCTTACTACGCATCCTTCAATATGTTCAAAGGCAACACCTTCCTAGGCGCCCGCTCCTGCGCGTTCGACCGCATCAACATGCTTGCCGGCGCCCCGGCCACTTCGCAGTGCTTCCAACTCAATGCCAACTATGGGGGCCTGCTCCCTTCGGATCTCGATGGTTCCACCCCGCCTCCCGCCGGCTCTCCTAACTTCTTCCTCGCCTACGGAACGAATTCGCTCTATCTGTGGAAGTTTCATGCCGACTTCACCAATCCGGCCAACTCCACCTTCTCCGGACCGGCGGCGATTCCCGTGGCGGCCTTTACTCCCGCGTGTCTCGGGGGAACCTGTATCCCTCAACCCAACACGACACAGCAGCTCGATTCGCTTGGCGACCGCCTGATGTACCGTCTCGCGTACCGCAATTTCGGCGATCACGAAGCCCTTACGGTCAATCACTCGATCTCCGCCGGCACTGCAACCGGTGTGCGCTGGTATGAGATTCGTACCCCCAACTCGGCTCCTACCCTGTACCAGCAGGGAACCTTCGCCCCGGACTCTAACTTCCGCTGGATGGGCAGCATCGGGCAGGATAAAAACGGCGACATCGCGATGGGTTACAGCGTCTCGAGCACCACGGTCTATCCTTCTATCCGTTACACCGGCCGCGCCCCCGCTGACCCGCTCGGCACGATGCAAATCGAAACCGGCATCATCGACGGCGCCGGCTCACAACTGCCGAACCTGAACCGCTGGGGCGATTACAGCAGCATGAGTATCGATCCCGTTGACGATTGCACCTTCTGGTACACCAACCAGTATCTTCAAAGTAGCGGCACGTACAACTGGAATACCCGCATCGCTAACTTTAAATTCCCCGGCTGCAATTCCAACACATCCGCCGACTTCTCAGCTTCCGCGGCCCCGGCATCACAAACGGTGAACGCAGGCGCGCCCGCGATCAGCTATTCCGTAACAGTAACCCCCGCCGGCGGCTTCAATAGCCCCGTTGCGTTCGGCGTCAGCGGCCTGCCTCCAGGAGCCACCGCCAGTTTTTCGCCATCCAGCCTGACCGGCATCGGATCTTCCACCCTGAAAATCGCGACCACCACGGCCACACCCGCCGGAACCTTTCCTCTGACAATCACAGCCACCGGCGGCAGCGCCGTCCACACCGCTTTCGTCTCGCTGACGGTCATCAACAGCACTCCTCCCTCCGGCACTGCCGCGTTTGTTGCCATGGACACCGCCACGCAAGGCAACTGGAGATCCGCCTACGGCTCCGACGGCTACACAGTGGTGAATGATTCCACCAATTACCCCGCCTATGCGCAAGTGGTAGTTACAGGGGAGTCGAATTATACCTGGGCCGCGTCCACCACCGACGTGCGAGCCCTGCAAAAGCGCGCCCCCGCTACGGATCGCATTGCGGCGACGTGGTTTGCCCCCAGCCCATTCACGATCGATATCAACTTCACCGACGGACAGACTCACCAAGTCAGCCTGTTTTTACTCGATTGGGATTCGGGAGGCCGCGCTGAAACTGTAGATATTTTGGACGCAAACACCGGCGCGCTCTTCGATTCCCGCCCCGTTTCGAGCTTCGCCAACGGCAAATACTTGGTCTGGAATCTTTCCGGCCATGTCAAAGCACGGGTCACCCGCACCGGCTCGTCGAATGCCGTCGTAAGCGGGCTCTTCTTCGGGGGCTCCGCAGCGCTACCTGCCGGCGCCGCCACTTTCGTGACCACCGATAACGCGACGCAAGGGAACTGGAAGGCAGGCTACGGCGCCGACGGTTACACAGTGGTGAATGACTCGGCCAACTACCCGGCTTATGCACAGGTCACGATCGCCGGGCAATCGAACTACACCTGGGTTTCGTCGTCCACCGACGTGCGCGCGCTGCAAAAGGCCGCCGCATCGGACCGGATTGCCGCTACCTGGTATACCCCCACAAACTTCATCCTGGACATTAACTTGACGGATGGCAAAACCCATCAAGTCAGTCTTTATTGCTTGGATTGGGACTCGGCCGGCCGCGCCGAAACAATCGACATCCTGGACGCGGCGACCAACGCCATACTCGATTCCCGCCCGGTTTCCTCCTTCGACAATGGCAAATACCTGGTGTGGAATTTATCGGGTCACGTAAAAGCCAGAGTTAGCGTTTCCGGCGGCTCGAATGCCGTGGTCAGTGGCCTTTTCTTCGGCGGTGCGAACTCCGTTCCCCCAAATTCGGCGATCTTCCTGAAAGCCGATGCGGCCACCCAGGGTAACTGGCGGACAGCGTATGGCAAGGACGGCTACGCGGTAGTGAACGATTCAACCAGCTACCCGGCGTACGCCAAAGTCTCTCTTTCCGGCGCGTCCAGCTACACCTGGGCGTCTTCGACTACGGACATTCGCGCGCTCCAGAGGGCCGCGGCTGCGGACCGCATCGCTTCCACTTGGTATGGTTACGACAACTTCGTCATCGACATCAATTTGACAGACGGCAAAGCTCACCAAGTAAGCCTGTACTGCCTGGATTGGGAACCGGCCAATCGTTCCCAAAGGATCGATATCCTGGATGCTTCGACAAACGCATTGCTCGATTCCCAGACCGTTTCATCCTTCGGCTCAGGTAAATATCTGGTCTGGACCATTTTGGGCCACGTAAGAGCGCGAGTCACCCTGACCGCAGCCAGCAACGCCGTAGTCAGCGGCCTCTTCTTTAACTAGGACGAAACTCGTTTGAAACCGGCTAAGCCTTTCACGGCACTGCGCTTGCTGTTTTTTCCCAATTCTAAATAGCCGCTCCTGACCGGACTACTTTGCAACTACGAGGCCCGCAGTGTCATCCAAGTGCTCTGATGGCGCAAACCCTGAAAACCTGGCAGTTTCTTCTCCCTCTGGGCATCACCGGCGCGCTGTTCACCGTCTCATGCGCCTCCAAAGCCAGCGAAAGCAAAGCACCTCCCGCCTTCCCGCCGACTCCCGTGACCGTTTTTGAAGCGAAGGCCCAAGACGTTCCTATCTACGCTGAGTACGCCGCCCAGACTTTCGCTCGCGACACGGTCGACATCCGGGGCCGCGTCGATGGCTATATCGAGAAGCGCCTGTTTACCGTCGGCTCCGATGTGCGCGCCGGGCAGCCTCTCTATATCCTTGACCGCCGCCCTTATTTAGCCGAAGTGGCTAAAGCCAAAGGCGATCTTCAGCAATCGCTGGCCAATCTGGAATTCGCAAAAAAACAGGTTGCCGTCGCCCAAGCCGAGGCCGATGTCGCGCAAGCCGAAGCCAATAATCTGAAAGCTCAGAACGACGTAAACCGCCTGACCCCTCTCGTCAAACAGGAAGCTGCCGCTACCCAGGACCTGGACAACGCCCAAGCCGCGCTCAAAGCCAACCAGGCCAATGTGAATGCCCGCAAAGCGAATCTCGACCAAACCCGCCTGCAGGCGCGTACCCAGATCGATGCTGTAGCCGCGCAAGTGGAAGCGCAGCGCGCGCTCCTCCAAACCGCAGAACTGAATCTCTCGTACGCGACGATCACTTCCCCTATTTCCGGACGCGTTGGCGATTCCCTCATTCCGGTCGGCGGCTTGGTTTCGAAAAATGCCGCCCAACCACTCACCACCGTCGTCCCGCTCGACCCCATCTGGCTCCGGTTCAAAGTCAGCGAAAGCGAATACCTGAACACAGTCAAGCGCGCCGGAACCGAGGTGACCAAGCTCCCGCTCGAACTCCTGCTCGCCGACGGCTCCACCTATCCCGCCCACGGCCGCGTCCAGAACACGGTCAACCAAGTCGACCCGAAAACCGGCACTCTTGAACTTCAGGCCACTTTCCCCAACCCGCGCCGTACCCTCCTTCCCGGCCAGTTCGGCCGTATTCGCTTTCGCGCCGATGAGCGTCACAACGCGATTCTGGTCCCCCAGCGCGCCATTCAGGAACTGCAGGGTCTCCAATCCGTATACACCGTCTCCCCGGATAACAAAGCTGTAGCCCGCGGCGTGGTGATGGGCGACCGCGTCGGCCCGGATCAGATCGTCGAGCAGGGCCTGAAGCCCGGCGACCGTGTCATCGTCGAAGGCGCCATGAAGGTTCGCCCGGGCGCGCCAGTGGCGCCCCAGCCGTACCAGCCAGCGCGCAATTAAGCCATGGCTAAGTTCTTTATCGACCGCCCCATCTTCGCGATGGTTATCGCGATCGTTATCACCATCATCGGCGCTGTCGCCATCCCCTCGCTGCCCATCGCCACATATCCCGAAGTGGTTCCGCCGGTAGTCCAAATCACTGCCACATATCGCGGCGGAAACTCTCAGGATTTGGAGAAGACCGTCGCGCAGCCGATCGAACAACAGCTCGTCGGCCTGGACGGGATGCTGTACTTCTTTTCGCGCAGTTCCAATGACGGCGTCCTCACCATCGACGTCACCTTCGAACTTGGCACAAACGTGGATCTCGCCACCGTCAAGACTCAGAACAAAGTCAATATCGCGCTTCCCATTCTTCCGCCCGAAGTGCAGCGTCAGGGCGTCACGGTCAAAAAGGTGTCCTCCGCTTTCCTGATGGCCATCAGCATCACTTCCACGGACAAGCGCTATGACGATCTGTTCCTGAACAACTACTCCGCCATCAATCTGCTCGATAAGCTCGGCAGCCTCCCCGGCGTGGGCGATTCCCGCCTCGCCGCCAACCAAAACTACGGCATGCGTATCTGGGTCAACCCGGACAAGATGGCCAAGCTCGGCCTCACCTCCACCGACATTTCGAACGCCATTCAGGCCCAGAACCGTCAGAATCCCGCCGGTTCTATCGGCCAGGCGCCCGCACCGCGCGGTACAGAGTTTCAGTATCCGGTCAACGCCACGGGACGGCTTGTCGATCCCGCGCAGTTCGATGACATCGTAATTCGCGCTCAACCCGATAGCTCCCTTCTGCGCCTGCGCGATATCGGTCACGCCGCTCTGGGAGCCCAGAATTATTC
>JALYXI010000040.1 GCA_030947245.1 Acidobacteriota bacterium | reverse complement strand
CTTTCTGCACGGCCCTATCGCTCTGGTGGAACGCGGGTTTCCGCTCTTTCTGTTCGCGCCCTCCGGTGTCACATGGCCCACCATGCGGGAAATGCTGGAGAAATTGCGTCACTTGCGCGCGGAAACACTGGTGATTACGGACCGCGGGAACCCGGAAGCAAAGGGCAGCGCCACGCGCGAAGTGCTGATTCCCGCGCGCATCCCGGAACTCTACACGCCCATACCGTACATCATCCCCGCGCAGATGTTCGCAGCGATGCTGGCTGCGGAAAAGGGCTTAAACCCCGACCAGCCCCGCACATTGAGCAAAGTTACCCAGACGTTGTAATGGCAGCTATTCGATAAGGCCGTTCATCGCAGCCACCGCCGAGGCGAAGAACGATTTGCCGCCGTTCAGCAGGTTGTCTTTGGTCATGTAGTCCTGCAGCACGTCCGGGTACACGCCGGTGTTTTCCAAATAGTGGCTGGCGGGAAAATCGGGCGTTTTCACTTCTGTTTTCCGTGTGACGAAAGTGCGGGTCACCCGGGTGCTGCCTTCCGAATAGGCGCCGGCCTGGTAACTGGCCGGATTGCCGCCCCCGCCATCGGTTCGCATTCCGAACACAGTGGCGCGCTTCTCATCCTGAAGAATCATGGTAAACGCTTCGGCGGCGGAAAGAGAGAATTCGTCCGTCATCACCAGAATGGGCTTTGTGTAAGCGATGACGTTGCCCGCGGCGTTTGTGGCGGGCTGCATATTCTCGTAATAGGGTCCGCAAATCGGGATGTAACCCGTATCGCCGCGATTCTGAGAGTTCGCCACCTTGATATCATTCAGCAGCGCCTGATATGACTCAATTACCCACGTCTCCGCGCCGGAATTGATCGCAGCCTGCACGATGCTGGAAAATGCCAAGACCCAAGAGTCGGTAGCGCGAATTTCATATGCGATGCTGCGGAACGGATGCGGGATCAGCATCTTCTCGAGCGATTCCGTGTAACACACGCTGCCGCCCCCGTTGCGCATCACATCGATCATCAGGCCATCTGTGTTCTGCTGCATAAACTGAATTTCAGATTGGAACTGGCGCAAAGCCGTGGTGGTGTTCGAGGGAGCCATGGTCGGAATCCGGATCAATCCAAACGTCCGCGAGCCCGAAACAAACGTCCCTGAGAGGAACTGGTCGGCGGCGCTTCCGCCTAAGCGAAGCTTGAATCCGGCCGGCGGATTATATGCCGGGAAAATACTGCCGAAGCCGCCGAAATCCCCTTCGGGTCCAAGGCCGCGCATAGTTTGGAATTCGAGCAGCGGCTTCTGGTACTCCGGAACCTCGTCGGCCACGGCCTCAGGTTTAGGACCCGTGTAAACTCCCCAGGGATTGTCGGCGATGTCAGCCCCCGTGTCCCGCGCGCGTGCCGATGAAGGCAGGCTGCGCGCGCGCGCAACCGACATGGGAGCGGATTTTCGCCCTGCGCCGGTTGGCGTCGTCACAGGACCGGCCGTCAGGATCGGAGTGCCCGCTTCGTCCCAAGGAATCACATATGTCTCAACAGCCCCGCTTTGCCGCCGGATCACCACCGTCGCCGTGCTTGCGTGCAGGGGTGCGCCGGGAAAGAAAAACTGCTCGCGGAACGTGAAAGTGTCCGCCGCAAGCCGGCGCCGGCTGCTGGCGTTTCCGGCGCCGTTTGCCGAATACGGAACGTACTTCGCGATCAGTTCGTTCGCGGCCACTCCGTCCACGGACACCACTTCATCTCCTGCTCGGAACGGAAACTTGGCGGCAGGCAGGTATTTGCGGTCGATCGCATCCACCAGCGCCGCCCCATCGTAAATATCCACATCGAAATGCAGGTAAGCGCTGTAATCGCTCGGCAGCGTATATTCGTCGTGGCTATCCTGCAACGCCGCCACATAGCGGACGCAGAGGTCGTAATACTCCAGGTCGCTTTTCGATTGCCGCACCTGATCGAGCCAGGGCTTTACATTGTAGAGATCGAAGCCGATCACATCGCGCTTCCATTGGTACGGTTGGTAGTTTTTAGCGTACAGGCCAGCCAGGTAGTTGAAGTCGCTGACCTTCTGATCCGTGGTTAATTGGGCCGGCAAGGTGGGCGTGAGCAGGAAACAAGTGAGTAATAGTCGCTTAAGCACTGCCCGCCATTATATGTGAGTTTTATTACTCAGCGGCCTCGGGCGAAGAAAGCGGCGCGGTTTCCACCGGGCGCGGACCTCTCCGGAAAAACCGGAGCGAACAACCGCGGCACCGGTACGGCCGGCGGTCGAAGATCAGATTTAGGGAATCGAAGATGCCGCGCGGCAGCGACTTGCGCGTATCGTGAGAACCGCAGCGTGGACATCTGTGCGTCGCCGCTTCCGGCGCCCTGGGATTTGTTTCCGGTTGCACAATCTGCCTCATTCTACAATGGAAGCAGTGCAAGAAAAGAGTTTCTACATCGAGACGTTCGGCTGTCAGATGAACGCTCACGATTCCGAAAAAGTGGTAGGCACCCTGCTGGCGGAGGGTTTCACTCAGGTTGCTACGCCCGACGAGGCATCGCATCTTTTCTACAACACCTGCAGCATTCGCGATAAAGCCGAACAGAAGGTGTTTCACCGGCTGGACACGTTCAAGCGTTCCTCGCAAGGGAAAACGATAGCCGTCTTGGGGTGTGTCGCGCAGCAGGAAGGCGAGAAGATCTTCGCCCGGGCGCCGCATGTCAGCCTGGTGGCGGGCTCCGCCAGTTACGCCAGATTGCCGGAAATGTTAGTGCAGCTGGAAGCGGGAAATAAGCGCGTATCCGGCCTTGACTTCGATCGGGAAGAAGCCTTCGAAACGCCGTACACGCGCCGCGACAACCCGCATCGCGCCTTCCTGACCATTATTGAAGGTTGTGACAAAAGTTGCGCCTACTGCGTGGTGCCGTTTACCCGCGGACCCGAGCGGAGCCGCGCCAGCGCGAACGTAATGGAAGAAGCTACGCGGCTTGCCGATGGCGGCTACACGGAAATCCAACTCCTGGGCCAGAACGTAAACAGCTACCGCGACCCGTCTTCCGCCGGTTGGGATTTCGCCACGCTGCTGGCGCGCACTGGCCGGATTCCCGGCATTCGCCGCGTTCGCTTCACCACCTCGCATCCGCGGGATTTCGTCAAACCCATCGTCGAAGCGATCGAAGCGGACGAACGGCTCTGCAACCATGTGCATTTGCCCGTGCAATCCGGCTCTTCGCGCGTCCTGTGCGCTATGCGAAGGCTTTACACGCGCGATGAATATATGCGCCGCATCGAATGGATGAAGTCCGCGCGGCGGCCCATTGCCATCACCACCGACATCATCGTCGGCTTTCCAGGCGAGACCGAAGCCGAGTTTGAAGAAACTCTTAAGCTGCTGGACGAAGTTCAGTTCGACGCGCTCTTCGGCTTCAAATACTCGCAGCGGCCGAACACAGCCGCGCTCACGCTCGAAGACAAAATTCCCGAAGAAGAGATTACCAGGCGCTTATCGATCGTTCTTGAAAAGCAGCGGGCCATTCAACTCAGGCGGCATTCGGAGATGATCGGTTCCACCGAAGAGACATTAGTCGAAGGCCGCAACCACGCTACGCAACAATGGATCGGGCGTACCACGCAGAATCGCACGTTGAACTTCACTCATCCCTCTTCCGAACCCGCGCTGCTAGGCGCCTATATGCCGGTCCGCATCACGCGCGCAGGCCCAAATTCGCTATCAGGCGAAGCGTGCCGGAACTAGTGGTGTAATGAAAGCAGGGGAGCCCATCGTGGAAGTTGAGATGAAGATTCGCGGGTTGATGATGGACCCGGGCACCAACATGCCGATCGTGATTTTGAAGGACGTTGCCGGCAGTACGGTGCTGCCGATTTGGGTTGGCATTTACGAAGCAAACGCGATCGCGCTTGAGATTGAAAAGGTTTCCACCCCGCGTCCCATGACGCACGATCTATTGAAGAGCGTGCTGGTGGGGCTGCATGCGGGGATTCAGAAAGTGGTTGTCAGCGAATTGAAGGAAGACACGTTTTACGCGCTGATCTGGCTGGAGCAGGCGGGTGAATTGATCTCGGTCGATAGCCGCCCCAGCGACGCTCTGGCGCTCGCGCTGCGTCTCGATTGCCCGATCTTTGTCGATGATTCGGTGCTGAAGTCATCGAAGCTGACGGCCTCGGTCAGCGACAAAGTGAACACGGAAGAACTGCGCCGGTGGTTGGAAGGCTTGAACGACGAAGACATGGGCCGTTATAAGATGTAGAACCGCTATGCGCGTTCTCCTGCTTCTCTGTCTCGCTGTTCGCGTTTGGGCAGCCGCTCCGTTTACCTTGGAACAAGTCCTCGGTTCGCCTTTCCCTTCCGGTTTGATCGCATCCTCCACGGGCGCAAAACTTGCCTGGGCCATGGATGCCAAGGGCCTTCGGAA
>JALYXI010000019.1 GCA_030947245.1 Acidobacteriota bacterium | reverse complement strand
ATTTGTGGATTACTGGGCATACAAGTATTCCGACCTCCTTCTGGTCTCAAGCAAAAAGCTCCGGTCGAACGCGATGTGGGCCTTCTATGACTGGATCCGCGCCGGCGTTCAGCAGAACAAACCCTGGGACCAGTTTGCCCGCGAGATCTTCACCGGCACGGGGGATTCTCTTCAGAATGGCGCTCTGAACTATTTCGTTCTGCATAAAGATCCAATCGATCTCACGGAAAATGTGACGTTGGCATTCATGGGACAGCGCCTTACGTGCGCCCGTTGCCATAATCACCCGCTGGAAAAGTGGACGCAAAAGCAGTATTACCAGATGGCGAACCTGTTCTCCCGCGTCGGCCTGAAGAACGGCACGGAAGCCGGCGACACAGTCGTTTTCGCCAAGGTGTCGGGCGACATCAATCATCCGCGGCTCTTGAAGCCGCTTGCGCCCACGCCTCTCGATGGCCAGCCGATCCCTCTCGATTCGACTGAGGATCGCCGCATTCCTTTCGCGAACTGGCTCACCAGCCCGAAGAACGATATGTTCGCGCGAGCTATCGTCAACCGCATCTGGGGCAACTTCATGGGCCGCGGCATCGTCGATCCGGTAGACGATCTGCGCGCCACCAATCCCGCTTCGAACGAAGAACTGATTGCCGCGCTCACCAAAGACTTCGTCGCGCACCACTACGACACGCGCTACTTGATGCGAACCATCATGAGTTCGTCTATCTATCAAATCTCTTCGGAAGCGAACGCGACCAATCAGAACGATAACCGGTTCTTTTCGAAATACATTGTCAAGCGCCTTCCCGCCGAGGTGTTGCTGGATGCCATGTCGCAAGTGACGGGCGTGCCCACCGCATTTCCCAATTATCCGAAAGGTTTCCGAGCCATGCAGTTGCCGGATACGCAGGTGAAGTCGGAATTTCTCACGTCATTCGGGCGTCCTCCGCGCGTTTTGTGCGATGCCGCGGAACGTTCGGTTGAGCCAAGCATCGCCCAAGCGCTTCATGTGATCAACGGGGACACGCTGAATAAGAAACTGAGTGCTCCGGACGGCTATGCGGCGCTTTCCATTAAACTCGGGCTGTCGAACGCGCGATTGCTCGAAACTCTGTTTCTATCGGCCTACAGCCGTTATCCCACTGACTCTGAAAAGGCGGCCATGACCAGCGCTCTCAGCGGCGCCAAAGACAGCCGTCAGAAGCAGATTGAGGATATGATGTGGGCTTTGCTGACCGGCAAAGAGTTCATGTTCAACTATTAGGCTGCCTTGCCCTGCTGATTCCAGTAGGGCTGCAAGCCGCGGCGCTCACGCTTACGATTGCTCCGAAGCCCGCCAACTCATTCGATCCCCGCGTCGCGCTCGGCGCCGGGATCGATGGCCATGAACAAGGAGAAATAGACCAGCTTCTCTCCCCCGCCAACATCGCGCTGATGCGCTCCGCCGGGTTGAAGCCGCTCACCTACCGGCTCCGCACCGAACTCGCCGGCGAAGCCTGGCACTGGAACCCAAACGGGACTTGGAGCGATCCGGGGCGCCAACAGGGTTACTGGACAGGCGACGCGAAGCCGTCTGTAACGCCAATCGAACTCAGCTATGGATATCGTCTTCCCCGCCGGGGCAATACGATCGATCAAGCCAACAACGACGGCTACTCCCGTATAGTAGATGGCGACACCGGCACATTCTGGAAAAGCAATCCATATCTCGCTGGCAGACCTCAGTGGGTAGCTGTGGATCTCGGCCGCAAGCGTTCCGTTAATACCGTCCGGATCGCCTGGGGAGAACCCCACGCCACACGCTATCACCTGGAATATTCACCCGAACCTTACATCGACCTCACCGGGAGCGAAGGCTGGCTGACGCTTCCTCCTGGAGAAACACGGGCCGTACGGTGGTTTCGTCTGGTTCTCGAAGAAAGCTCGAATACAGCAGCCGCGAGTTCCACCGACGCCCGCGACCGCGCCGGTTTTGCCATCCGTGAACTCGCGGCTGGTTTAACTGACTCTCATGGCCGGTTTACCGATGTCCTGCGCCACGGCACTGCGCGGGACCGCCAGTCTGTCGTATGGGTGTCGTCGACGGATCCGTGGCATCGTGCTTCGGACCGCGATCCCCGAATTGAGCAGCCCGGGCTTGATCGCATATTTCTAAGCGGATTGACGAACAGCATTCCCATGCTGGTTCCCGTCGCCGTTCTCTACGGCACTCCTGAAGACGCCGCCGCTGAAATTGCATATCTGAACGCTCGCAAATATTCCTTCACGGATGTCGAACTCGGCGAGGAACCGGAAGAACAGTTTGTCACGCCGCAGGACTTTGGCTCCCTCTCCCTGAAGACCATTGCCGCCGTTCGAGCCACGGGCGCCCATCCACGATTTGGCGGTCCCAGTCTGATTCTGCTGCACGCCAATCTGGAGACCGATTCCTCTTGGATGGCACGGCTTCTGGCTTTCTACCGCGCCAACGCCAGTCTGGATGCGCTTGGCTTTTTCAGCTTCGAGTGGTATCCGTTTGACGATGTCTGTCGAGTGGCGGGCGAGCAGATCGGGAGATCGGCGCAGATCCTTCGGGAAGCTCTGGCGAAACTGGCGAAAGCTGGTATCCCACGGACTAAGCCCTGGTATATGACGGAATATGGATATTCGGCATACGGCGCGGAGGCCGAAGTGGATCTGCCCGGAGCGCTGGTGAACGCTGAATCCGTGGCCCTCTTTCTGACTTATGGCGGCGCGCGCACCTATTTATACGGATATGAACCTGGCGAACTGATCAATGACCGGTCTTGCTCCTGGGGCAATAATATGCTCTTTTTCCAGGGCCGGCCCACCGCTACATATTGGGCGGCAAAGCTCTTGGCCGAGTCATGGACCGAACCCACCGGTGGCGTCCACATTCTCTATGAAACCGGCACGGGTTCGGTCAACGTAAGTGCGTACGCGCTCAAGCGCCCTTCGGGAGAATGGTCCATCCTGCTGCTCAATAAGAGCGCCGCCAGGGAAACAATGGCAAGCCCCTTTTCGGGGAGCTTTGCCATTACCCAGTTTTCGAGCGCGCAATACCTCTGGAAGGCCGCGGGCGAAAGCAGTAGAGTGATTCGTTCGGCCGCGCCCGCTCACCGCATCGAAACCGGCAGTACGGTTGCGCTTCCTCCGTTTTCGCTTACCGTGATCACCGGTAGCCGCCCGAATGTTTAGCTCTCCGCGGTGAGAAGAACTCCGCTTCCTTTCTACTTCTCTCGCATGGATGAACGCGAACGCCGCAAAGCAATCGACATAGCCCTTGCACAAATGGACAAGCAGTTCGGTAAGGGTTCGGTCCTTCGCTTAGGCTCAAGCGCTGTGGTTCCCGTCCAGGTGATCTCCTCCGGCGCCATCTCCATCGACACAGCTCTCGGAGTGGGAGGCTTTCCCCGTGGCCGCGTGGTCGAAATCTTCGGGCCGGAGTCTTCCGGTAAAACCACGATTACGCTGCAGGTCATCGCGGAAGCTCAAAAAGTGGGCGGCACCGCTGCATTCATCGATGCCGAACATGCTCTCGACCCGATCTATGCCCGAAAGCTCGGCGTCGACATTGATAACCTCCTGGTTTCACAGCCCGATTCCGGCGAACAGGCGCTCGAGATCACAGGCGCGCTAATCGCGTCCGGCGCCGTCGATGTGGTCGTCATCGATTCCGTCGCCGCGCTGGTTCCGAAAGCCGAACTGGATGGCGAGATGGGCGACAGTCACATGGGTCTGCATGCCCGGCTTATGTCCCAGGCTCTCCGGAAGCTCACTGGCGTTGTCTCCCGGACCAATACGTGCCTCATCTTCATAAACCAGGTTCGCGAAAAAATCGGCGTCATGTTCGGCAATCCTGAAACCACCACGGGCGGCCGCGCTCTGAAGTTTTACTCCTCAGTGCGCATAG
Source organism: Acidobacteriota bacterium (assembly GCA_030947245.1). GTDB lineage: Bacteria > Acidobacteriota > Terriglobia > Bryobacterales > Bryobacteraceae > JALYXI01. The sequence goes on along the minus strand of JALYXI010000019.1, from coordinate 7,954 downwards.
AGATTCGCCGCACCGGTCCTATTAAAGACGGTGAAACCGTGATCGGGAATCGAACCAAGGTGAAGGTAGTGAAAAATAAGGTCGCGCCGCCATTTCGTGAGGCCGAGTTCGACATCCTCTACGGAGAAGGAACTTCCAAGGAATCGGACCTTCTCGATACAGCGGTAGCTCGCAGTGTCGTCGAAAAAAGCGGCTCATGGTTCAGTTACAAGGGTGAGCGGATTGGGCAAGGCCGCGAGAACGCGAGACAATTTCTAAAAAGCAGGCCGGATGTGCTCGGCCGCCTGGATTCTGAGATGCGGGAATTATTGAAGCTGTCCGTCCCCGCCGACCCTACTCCTGCCGATGGGCGTCTGCTCAACGGGTCCGCCGGCCATCTGCCGCTTACCTCGTGAGCATAAATAACCCAATAAAACCAGCCTTTTTCAATTGTTTCTACTTTACTTCCGGGTTGCCCTTCCGTATCATTAAAACGTTTCGATGACATGGCGACCCGGATTTCCGGCTCTCGCCTTCATTCACCAACGGAATTTAGGAGGCAGGTTTGGCAAATCAACGCATGACGCAGACGCAGCTCGTGAGATCTCTCGCGGAGGCTTGCGAAGTACCGAATAAGACCGCACGGATGTTCCTCGATCACATGTCCAGCATGGCGATCAGCGAAGTAAAGAAGAATGGCTTATTCGTTATGCCGGGTTTGGGACGGCTCGTTCGTGTGGAGCGCAAGGCTCGCATGGGGCGCAATCCCGCGACAGGCGAATCAATTAAGATTCCCGCGAAGAAAGTCGTCAAATTCCGCGTCGCGAAAGCAGCGAAAGACGCAATTGTTCCTCCCAAAGTGAAAAAATAGGGACTGTCATTGAGAAACCCCGCCAGCTAAGAGCCTGCGGGGTTCAGTTTGTCTAGATTGTTGAGACCGAGAGGGAGCGGCCCAAACTTGCGGGCCTTCCGGGAAGCCTATACCTGCTTCTTTTCTTCGACCTTTTCCTCTTCGCTCTTCATAGACGTCTTGAAGTTGCGAATCCCTTCGCCCAAACCCTTCGCCAGTTCCGGAATCTTCTTGCCGCCGAACAGCAGAACGGCAACAACGAGAATCAGCAGGATTTCCTGGGTGCCAAGGCCACCGATCAGTAATGCCACAGGTGAAACCATAGAGCCTCCTAAGTTCATTGTACGGACCGGGGGTGAAGCGCGTCAAGTTCGCACATCCTGACTGAGGCCGAAGCCATCCACAACCTGCCAAGTGGCAGCCTGCCACGCACGTTCTTCAGCATCAAGATTCCACCTCCGGGAGCGTACGACAATAGACCGCACCACCTTGCGAATCGGTTCCGAGCGCGCTTCCCGCTCAAGCCGGAGCGACAGGGGCGCGAATCGAATTCGGGTACGTTGAAAATGGGCCGTGAGGCGAACCATTTCTGCACCTTTGCGCCCGGAGGCTGGACGATCGAGGTACCTGAATTCGACAGCGATGCTCTACCGAAAAGCGGTCTATACGAACGGGTCAACCGTTGTGGCGACTATTGACCTACCGCCGTACGCGGTTCCGTAGGGCCAAGCGCAGAATCCCGAGCGCACCCGCGCCGGTCAGCAGCGTTCCGGGTTCGGGAGTGGGGGCGGGTGCCACTGCGGAAGCTGATAACCGGCCGCTGAGCACATAGCCGGTTACCGCAATCAGGTTCGTCTCGCTGCGGGCCGCAGGGTTTGCACCGGCAGAAATGCCGAGGGTGAGGCTATAAGTACCAGGGGCTAGAATGTAGCTTCTTGCGTCATATAGTGAAAAGAACGGATAGTAGTCGAATGTGGTCTGGCGCTCGGGAACCATTCCGGGCTGCCACAGTTCTCCTCCCGCGTTGTCACTCCAGCCGAAAGTGCTAGTGATGGTTCCAAACACATGATTCCTGCATTGCATTCCACTCCGGTGGATCGTAAATGGCATATCGTGGTCGGAGAAAAATGAAACCGATCCCGGTGGAGGCACGCAATCCCTGGTGGAACGCCTAACCGGCGGCTGTGATGGCCAGTGTCACTGGCGTGTGCTTCCGGCTGCACAATCGCGGTGCCTGGAATTCCGCAGCGCATACTCTACCGCAAGGCGGCCTTCACGAACGGGTAACCATTGTCGCGACTGTGGCGTGCGCCGTTTGCACAGATACGGCGCGGCGCGGCATTAACGCTATTGCCGCCAGTTTCGCAGCGTCTTTGAACCGAAAGCGAAACCTCCCACAATCGCAAGCGTCGCGGCCCCGCCCAGAACTACAGAACCTACCGCGCCCAGCCACGCGGCAGCGAGCCCCGATTCCACGGCTCCCAACTGATTGGAACAGCTGATGAAGATATTGTTTACGGCCAGCACGCGCCCGCGCACCCGGTACGGAGTCTGAGTTTGCACCAGCGACTGGCGCAGCACCACGCTGATGTTATCGAAGGCGCCCGTCAGCACCAGCATGGCGAAGGAAAGCCAGAAGGAGCGGGAAACGCCAAACACGATTGTGGCGAGGCCGAAGCCTGCAACGCCCCAAAGCATCATTTTCCCGGCGTGATGCACGTGGGGCCGATGAGCGGTGGCAAGCGCCATGCTGACTGCCCCAATTGCCGGTGCGGACCGCAGCCAGCCCAGCGCGTGAGCGTTTCCATGCAGAATCTCGACAGCATAGATGGGAAGCAGCGCGGTGGCGCCGCCGAACAGAACCGCAAACAGGTCCAGGCTGATGGCGGGAAGAATCAGGCGGTCCCGCCAGACAAACCGGATGCCCTCCGCGATGGCTCGCAACGCGGGAGGCTTCGCGTCTTCCGGATCCACCGGCGCGGGCCGAAGCCGCAGCAGCGCGAAAGAGACCAGCACCGCAATTGCGCAGAAGGCCTGGACCGAATACACCAGCCTGGTGCCTTGCGCAGCGATGAGAATGCCGGCGAGGGCGGGTCCGGAGACCGACGCGAGTTCCTGCACGCTACTGTTCCAGGTAACCGCGTTGCGCACATCTTCAACCGGGACAATCAGCGGCAGGGCCGCTGAGCGGGCCGGGCCTTGGAACGCGCGGCAACTGGCGGTCACAAATAAACAGCTATAGATCAGCGCAACGGACCGGGCGCCGAAAGCAAGCACCAGCGAAGCGGCAAGGAACAAAACTTGCGTGGCGATCATGGTTCTCCTCCGGTCATAGCGGTCCGCGATGTGGCCTGCAAACAGGGCAAAGATCAGAAACGGGGCAACCTGCACCAGCCCTACGTTGCCCAGGACGGTTGCGGAATGTGTCGCGATGTACAAATCCCAACTCACGGCCACCCATAGCATCTGTAGCCCCAGGGTTGAGAATAGGTTTGCAACGGTAAGAAATCTGTAATCGCGGGAGCGGAAAGCTGCGTATGCGTCCAACTTTCAGCTTCGCCCATTCCACGCAATTCGGCTAATCTTGTACCAGTGCAAACCAAGGAAGCGAACCAAAAGCTGGAAGATCTCTGCATCAACACCATAAGGATTCTGTCGGCGGACGCGGTGCAGCAAGCCAACTCCGGGCATCCCGGAATGCCGATGGGCGCGGCCGCAATGGCCTACACGCTCTGGACCGGCTTTCTTAAGTACAATCCAAAAGATCCGCTGTGGCCGGACCGGGACCGCTTCGTTCTCTCCGCCGGGCACGGCTCCATGCTGCTCTACAGCCTGCTGCACCTGACCGGTTATGATTTGCCACTAGAAGAATTGAAGCGCTTCCGGCAGTGGAAAAGCAGAACGCCGGGGCATCCCGAGCGCGGGGATACTCCGGGCGTGGAGGTTTCAACCGGCCCGCTCGGGCAAGGCTTCAGCAACGGCGTGGGCATGGCAATGGCGGAGCGCTGGCTGGCTGCGCATTTCAATCGCCCGGGCCATGAAATCGTAGATCACTACACATACGCGATCTGCGGAGATGGCGACCTGATGGAAGGCATCACGGCGGAAGCGGCGTCGCTGGCCGGGCATCTGCGGCTGGGCAAGCTAATTTATCTTTACGACCAGAATCACATTTCGCTCGCCGGCGCCACGGATCTGACGTTTACGGAAGATGTCGCCCGCCGGTTTGAAGCCTACGGCTGGCACACCAGGCATGTCCTCAGCGGAAACGATACCGAAGACGTGGCGCGCGCAATCGAAGAAGCGAAAATGGAGCGGCACCGGCCATCGCTGCTTCTGGTACGGACCCACATCGGCTTTGGCAGCCCGAAGAAGCAGGATACGTTCGGATCGCACGGTTCGCCGCTGGGCGAGGAGGAATTGCAGGCCACCAAGAAAGCTCTCGGCTGGCCCACCATGGAAAAATTCTTTCTGCCCGAAGATGCGGTCAAGCAGTTTCGGCAGGCAGTGCCAAAGGGCGCCGAACTGCAAAGCGAATGGCAAAAGCGCTTCGATGCGTATGCGAAAGAATTCCCGAAAGAGGCGGCCGAATTTCAACGCACATTTGCCGGAAAGTTGCCTGACGATTGGGCGGCGGATCTGCCCACATGGAAGCCTACGGATAAACCAATGGCGACCCGCGTATCAGGCGGCGAAGCGCTGAATGCGTTAGCGAAGCGGATTCCGAATATCATCGGCGGATCGGCCGATCTGAATCCCTCCACCAATACGGCATTGAAGGGCATGGGCGATTTCCAGCCTCCGGAGTTTGCCGGCCCCGGAACTGCCGGCGCGGTAGGTGGCGAGTGGGGCTATGCGGGGCGCAACCTGGCGTTCGGCGTGCGCGAGCATGCCATGGGCGGCGCGGTAAACGGAATTGCGGCGCATGGCGGCCTCATCCCGTTCAGCGCGACCTTTTTCGTGTTCTCGGATTACATGAAGCCTGCGGTGCGCCTGGGCTCCATCATGGGGCTGAAGGTAATTTACGTGTTCACGCATGACAGCGTGGCCGTGGGCGAAGACGGACCCACGCATGAGCCGGTGGAGCAACTGGCGGGTCTTCGAGCGATTCCGGGCTTGACTGTGATTCGTCCCGCGGACGCGAACGAATCGGTGGACGCGTGGCGTTTCGCGATTCAGCATTCCGGCCCGTCATCCATCATTCTTTCACGCCAGAATATCGACATTCTGGACCGGTCGAAAGCCATCGGCAGCTTTGATAAGGGTGGCTACATCATCTCGGACGCGGAAGGCGGCGCGCCGGATGTGATTCTAATTGGCACGGGTTCGGAAGTAGGGTTATGCGTGAAAGCCGCCGCGAAGCTGAAAGACTTCGGCGTGAAAGCGCGCGTGGTGAGCCTGCCCTGCTGGAGTCTCTTCGAAAATCAGGACGAAAGTTATCGCGAACAGATTCTGCCGAAAGCCATTCGGAAGCGGGTCAGCGTGGAGGCTGCTTCCACTCTTGGGTGGGAGCGGTGGACCGGCGATGAGGGAGTGGCGATCGGCCTCAGCCACTACGGCGCTTCCGCTCCCGGCGAAGAGATTATGAAGCAGTTCGGTTTCACTGCGGAGCATGTTGCGGGGAAAGCGCTTCGGATTCTGGGGCGGGCGGCCGATGCGGAAAAGGTGGAAGGCGGCGGCGATACCAACGTTGCGCCGACAGGTTCGCACGAAGGGCATTCGTAAGCCAAGTGCCTACGGCGGAGACACCGCATTCTCACGGCCTCTGGCCCATCATTTCGTACACCGTCCCGGTCAGCAGCTTAATGTCATCCCGGATCTCGCGAACACCCGCCCGAAACGCCCCGGACTGAGTTCGCAACTCGCCCCGAATTTCGTTGATTTGCTCGATTCTCCTGGCGAAGGCCGCGCATGTCTTCCCGGATGCCCCTGATCTGGATCAGGCTGATCACCAGGCTCGCCAAAATCGTGAGATCCACGGTGTAGCTGCAAACGCGGAGACGACACCAACGTTGCGCCGAAGCCTAACCACTACAGCCTTGTAGGTATCGTGCTTGGCAGGGTGATCTCCCCACCCATCTTTTTTCACCGCTGTCGAGCCCTACGCAGTCTCCCGCCGCCAAGCAACAGCAGCGCTGCCGCACACACCGCCAGCGTCCCCGGCTCTGGAACGGTTGCATCGGGAATTGGGGTAAGTAGATATGCGCGGGATGTGGTTACGTCGTTAGAATACGCATTCGCAACAATCTGGCCCCGATCGTTGACGGCTGTAGCATTAGTCAGATTCAACCCCAATGTGGGGTCGATAATATTGTTGAGGTCCAATATCTGGCCGCTACGATAGACAAATGCCTGGGATTGGAAGCTAATGGAAGGGGAATAGAAGTTGCCTACCACTTGCCCCGAGTTATTGATAGCAAGACCGTCACTGCTACCGTAACTTCCCGAGGGATCAAGATCTGTCATCTGACCGTCACTATAGACAAAAGCGTGTTCACGGTTACTAGACGTATTGGCCTTGCCGGTTACCTGTCCCGCGGCATTGATGCCGTAACCGGTGCTGCTAAATCCCCCCAAAGTGCCCAAGCTCTTTATCTGACCACTGTTGCAGGGGACATGCCGCTGAACAGCAGTCCGGATAGAAGACAAAGATTCAGGCGCATCAACGCGCCCCTCCCCGGAGCGCCGGGCTGAAGCATATCACACCCGCTGCCGGACTCTACGCAGTGTCCCGCCGCCAAGCAACAGAAGCGCCGCCGCACACACCGCCAGCGTGCCCGGCTCTGGGACTGTGGCATCAGGAACTGGCGTAAGTAGATATACGCGGGATGCGCCGCCTTCGATATAGTAACTATCCGCGACAATCTGGCCCCGGTCATTAATGGCTGTAGCCTCAGTGAGCGTCAATCCCAATGTCGGATCGATGACATCATTGAGGTCCAATATTTGGCCGCCACGATAGACAAAAGCATGGGAGGTTGGACGAGAAGTTAGGTCGCCTACCACCTGCCCCAAATTATTGATAGCAAGACCTTCACTGAAGAAGTAATTTGCTGACGGATCAAGATCCTTCATCTGACCGTCGCTATAGAGAAAAGCGTGGAGATGGGCATTGGGAGACGTATAGGAACTACCAGTCACCTGTCCCGCGGCATTTATGCCGTGACCGGAGCTGCTCCCTCCCCCCAAACTGCCCAAGCTCTTCATTTGACCATCACTGTAAAGAAAGGCCTGGGTGATATTATCGGCTGTTTTAGATTCACCTGTCACTTGTCCCGCGTTGTTGATGGAAAAACCGATGCTGGAAGTGCCTCCTAGGGTTCCTAAATCGATTATCTGGCCGTTGCTGTAGATAAAGGCATGAGATATACCATTGCTCGCATAGGACCCTGTTACCTGCCCGGAATCGTTGATGCTAAAGGGAGTGCCACCGGATGGAAGCAAGTCAGTTGTCTGGCCATTGCTGTAGAGAAAGCCACGACCGTTAGAGGAACCCACCACCTGCCCCGCGTTGTTAATGCCGTACCCACGGCTTGATGGGCCTCCTATCGCGCTTAAGCCTTGGCCGTCCGTGTATAAAAACGCTTGCGCCGACGTGCCGGTCACCTGCCCCGCATTATTGATTCCTTTACCGACATTGTAGGTGCTGCCGCCCAACGTACCCAGGTCTGTTACGTTATAAAGAATCGACCCTGTTACAGGGGAAATCCCGTTAAACAACAGTCCGAAGAGAAGGAAAAAGCTGAGGCGCATCCACCGCGCCCCTCTCGGAGCGCCGGGTGAAGCATATCACACCCGCTTCGTATCAGCGAAATGCGGAGGCGGGCGACACCAACGTTGGCACTGAAGCCCCGAACGACTACCGCCTTGTAGGCATCGTGCTGCGCCGGGTGATCTCCCCTCACGCAGCTTTGTTCACCGCTGTCGAGCTTTACGCAGTTTCCCGCCGCCAAGCAACAGCAGCGCCGCCGCACACACCGCCAGCGTCCCCGGCTCTGGAACCGTAGCATCAGGAACTGGCGTAAGTATATATGCCCGGGACCCGTCCGAATTCGCTACAATCTGGCCCCCATCGTTGATGGCGGTAGCCGTAGTGAGCACCAACCCCAATGCGGGGTCGATTGC
>JALYXI010000005.1 GCA_030947245.1 Acidobacteriota bacterium | reverse complement strand
CCGCTCGAAGATCATCCCTTCATCCCAATGCATCCACTTCAGATCATGTCCGCGCGATAGCGCCACAGCTCGCTCGGGAATCAGCCCGATCAGTTCGCTCCCCACTACGCCGACCCCCGCCTCCCTTGCCATGCGCTCCACCGCCTCAAATACGACATGCAGCGGCGTAGCCTCGAAATCCACTGAATTGATTGAAACCTGAACCATTCCCCGCGACTTCAACCCGAGCCCCAGCGCCTTCACCCCCCGGAACCCTCCTGAACTAGCCCGAACCGCGCGTGCGATCTGCCGGGCAATCTCGACATCCTCTGTCGCGAGCCAGATGTTCCAAGCCACCAGAAAGTTTCGCGCACCCACCGCAACTGCCCCCGCAGCCAGGTTTCTGCCCATTCCCACGTCCGGAGCCGCGCCTTCGCGCTCGGCTAGCCGCACCCTTTCCAACGTCCGGCTCCCCGCAGCCTCATACAAGAACGAGGGCACCCGGAACCGCCTCCACAACTCTTCGGCAGCCTTCCGCGCCAGCTCCGCGCAGTATTCTAAAGTCACCCCCATCACCGGCACAAACGGCAGCACGTCCAGCACGCCAATCCGCGGATGCACCCCTTCATGCTCTCGAAGGTCCGCCCGCGCAAACACTGCTTCCGCCAGATTTATTGCCGCCAGCAGCACCTGCTCCGGCTCTCCTGCAAACGTCAGCACGCTTCGGTTGTGGTCCACATCCGAAGTGCAGTCCAGCAGCACGGCATCGCGCACCGCCGCGCATAGCTCGTAAACTATGGTTCTCCGGCTCTCCGAAACGTTCGGCACGCACTCCACCAGAGCCATGCGTCCGTCACTCCCCAACTACTCCGCGGCGATACACCACCTTCCCGCCGCGCACCATCCGCTTCACCAGATTCACGCCCGCGCTCGCTACAACATCCCGGTAATCGCGGCAATCGAAGAGCGCCAAATCCCCCCGTTTCCCCGGCTCGAGCGACCCGACTTCAGATTCGCACCCCGCCGCATGCGCCGCATTCACTGTGGCTGCCGCAACGGCCTCGGCGGCCGTCAATCCCATCCTCAGGCACGCAAGACTCATTGCAAAAGGCATGCTGTAGTTCAAGCTTCCCTCGCGGCTGAAGTATGTCGCCAGGGCCACGGCCGCCCCCGCGGCAATCAGAGCCCGCGCCGGGGCAAACTGCTCGCGCTCCCCGTGATACGTCGAGCCAGGACTCAACACCGCCATTGTTCTCGACCGACCCAAGCTGGCCACTGCCGCCGGAGACAAGTTTTCCACATGGCTGACCGCGGTCGCCCCATACTCCATTGCCAGAAACGCCGCTTCCGTGCCACCACCGGGCAGAGCCTGCAGCTTGGTCGCCAGTTTCGCCCGTTGCGCCGCCTCCAAACATTCCCGCACCAGCGTCGATCCGAGCTGCCCGTCTCCGCCGATAACAGTTACAAACCGCGCCAGCTTTCGCGCTGCCGCAACCTTCACCAGCGGTATTACGACCAACTTCACAAACTGCTCCACCGAACCCGTAAACCCGTCCGGGAGTTCCCCAGTAACTAGTAGAGACCGGATCAGGCAGACCGGGTCTTCCTTGATGGCCCGGTAGATACGAAGCAGCCGGATCTCTCCCGCCACATCCCCGCCATACCCGGATTGCACTTCCACCGTGGCCGTTCCATGCCGCAGCATGTTTTCGAGTACGCGTAGCGCCTGGCTTTCGAGCACAATCCGCTTGGCCGAGCCGAACGCGCGCGTTCCTCCCTCCCGCAGATCGCCACCATCATGCGTGAGCACCGGACACGCTACCGCATCCACAAAAGCAGGGAGTACAACCGAGCCCGTGGCATCAATTTCGATGGCGGAGCGCGCCCCGTTTAGGCGCTCAATCCGCCGTGTCGGCCCCACATCCTCAATTCGCCCATCCCGGATCAGCAACGCCCCATCCGGAATGATCCCTGGATCTTGAAGCAGAGCTCCGCGCCTCGCCTCCCGGGATCCAGCCAGCGTAAGCAGCTGACGAGCCCCTCGAACCAAAACAGTCAAACTCTGCCGATACGCTCTATCCTACGCCGCTACCCCGGCTTTGCCATACCAAGGTTTCGCCGTTCGGATTGCCGAATTCACAGCTTCGATATTCTTCACGCCGGCATCTCCCAGCCAATTTTCCAAAGCTTGCATTCCTTGTTTCGCAAAAACCGGAATTCCGTCCTGCCAAGTCGCGCGCCCACACAGCACGCCCGAATAATCCGTTCCAGATTCCGACGCCATGTTCAGACTTTCAATGAATTGCGCGTTGGTAACACCCGCACTCAAGTAGATGAAAGGCTTCTTCGCGGCATCCGCCGCCTTTCGGTACAGATCCAGCGCCTCCGCACGCGAGTAAGCCTTCTGCCCCTTGTACACGCTGCTGCCTTCCACATAATTCGCGTTCACCGGCACTTCCACCTTCAGCATGTCCACCTTGTATTCGGGCTTGGAAAACTCAACCATGCTGCCGGTCACAATCTCCGGTTTCTTCTTGGCATACTCGAAGCCCTTCTCATCTCCGCCCGCGGGGTCATACCCCACAAACTCCAGAAAGAATGGAATGTCGTTCGCCTCGCACTCCGCACCGACGCGTTCCACAAAAGCGTGTTTAATATCGTTCACCTTCGGATCGTCGAAGGGAGTGTAATAAAGCAAAATCTTCACAGCGTCCGCGCCCATGTCTTTAATCCGCTTAGCGGAAACGTGCGGCAGCAGGTCGGGCAGGCGCCCAGGCTGAGTCGCATCATATCCGGTCGCCTCATAGGCCAGCAGCAGCCCGGCATTCTTCGCGCGCGCCTTCGCGGCCGGAAGTCCCCATTCAGGATCCAGCAGAATTGCGCTCGCATGCGGCGTCAGCACCCGCGACACCGCGATCTTGAAGTCCTGCATCATTTCATCGGTAATCTGCTTCTGGTCGACACCCTTCTCCTTAGCCAGTGACTTCTGCAAACTCCCGCGCTGATCCATCGCCGCCGCGGCAATCACGCCCGCCTCGTTCGAGAGCGCTTTCATGTGCTCAATTTTTCCAGGGGTCATAGTTCGTTTCGATTATTGCATGCGCCGAAATACCGCTCTGCGCTTCGGACATCTCTTAAGATTTGCTCCTTCAAAGCCTCTGCCGACGAAAACTTCCGCTCCGCGCGCACCCGCGCCAGAAATTCCACACGAATCTCCCGCGGCGTCTCACGCAACTCACCCAACACAAATGTCTCGATGGTCAAAGCATCCCCGTCGAATGTCGGCCTCATCCCCACATTCGTCACGCTCCGCCATTCCGCCCCACTTTCGACATCGCGTGTCCGCGTCACATACACCCCGCGCGCGGGGAGAATCTCAAATTCCGGCTTCAGGTTTAGTGTCGGCACCGTCTGCCGATTGCCGATCCCATGCCCCGAAACCACAAGACCTTGAAGCGCAAACGGACGCGTCAGCAACCGGCAGGCCGGCCCCACATGACCCGTCTCCACCATTTCGCGAATCCGGCTGCTGCTCACGCGTGCGCCCCTGCGGATCACAGGCGGCACAAACTCGGTCACGAACCCCAACTCCGCACCGAGGACCCGTAGCAGAGCTGCATTCCCCGCGTGCTTATGCCCGAACCGGAAATCCTCTCCTACCAGCACCGCCCGCGCTTTCAGCTTCCGTACCAGCACTTCGCGCACAAAAAAGTCGGGAGACCACAGAGCCACGGTCGCATCGAACGGCAGCACCAGCACTTCCTCAATCCCATCAGCAGCCATTGCGGCAATCCTTTGCTCCGGAGCCGTCATCAGGCGAGGCGCTCTCTCCGGCGCAACCACCCGCGCCGGATGCGGATCGAACGTCATCGCCGCGGACCGCCATCTCTGCTCCCGCGCTACTTCCACAACACGCCGCAGAATCTCGCGATGCCCGGCATGCACGCCGTCAAAATTCCCCACGGTCAGCGCGCAGGGTCCAAAATCCTCCGGCACCTCCTCCAAGCCCCGGAAAACCCGCATCTCAGGCGGCATCGATCACAAGCCCGTCATAGGCCAAGTGGATGCCCTCAGGCAAAAATTGCTCCGTTTCCTCGTGTGGCAAATCATGCGACATATGCGTCAGATACGCCTGCCGCGGTCCAAGCTTTCTCACAGTTTCAATCGAAGTTTCCACGGTTGAATGCGTCGGATGAGGCTTGTGACGCAGCGCGTCTAAAAACAGCACATCCAACCCGCGCAACTGCTCCATCGACTCGTCCGGAATTGCGCTGTGGTCCGTCAGGTACGCCACATTCCCGAACCGGTATCCATAAATACCCAGTTTCCCGTGCATGACGCGGATCGGTTGGAATTCAAGACCGAACACATTCATCGGTTGCCCGCCATGAACATGCGTATCCAACTGCGGCACAAACGTGGTCCGCGCCTGCACATCGAAAATATAATGAAAAACCTGCCGCACCGTTGAGATCGTCTCAGCAGATCCGTACAGGGGAATCCGCCCACCCTGGTGAAAGTTGAAGGGGCGCACATCGTCAAGGCCCATAATGTGGTCCGCGTGCGAGTGAGTGAACAAAATCGCATCCACGCGCGGCAGCTTGCTCCGAAGCGCCTGATACCGGAAATCCGGCGTCGTATCGATCACGAACCGCCGTTCCCCGTGCTCGATCGCAATCGAGGGACGGAGCCTTCGATCCCGCGGGTCTCCGGACGTGCACACCGGGCAGCGGCATCCGATCATCGGCACCCCGGAGCTGGTCCCGCTGCCCAGAACGGTAATGGTCACGGAAGAATGATCCGCGGCTCCTCGGGCGTAACAATGAGCGGTTCTTCTTTCTTCTCCGGCGGCTTTTCCGAAGCCTGCACAAACCGGAACCGCAGTTCGGTCAATGAGTTATTCAGAAGCCGGTCTTGCTCGAGAGAAAGGTTGCCCTTGGTCTTCTCCTGAATCACCGCCAGCAAATCAATCGCATGCCGCGCCAGGTCCAGATTCGGCTCAGTCTCTTCTTCTTCGCCCCCGAACTGAAACAGCCCCATATTCATTTCCGCTTGCGTCCGCAGCGAAAACACCAGGAATTCAAAGCTTGCCGGAGGCATCGGCATCCGTTCTTCATTCATACTCTTTTAGTTTAGCGTCGCGCTGCTCTCAGGACCCGTGACCAGGCGTTCCGCCCGCCGTTGCGCAGGCTCTGATTCCTGACGGATCTCCCGCTCTAGGAAATAATTCAGCGCGGTTCGCAGTGTCGCAATCGCCACAAGCTTCTCAATATCGTTCCAGGTCGGCGTCACGGCCGTATTCAGGATGTCGGCCGCCAACTCAAGTTCCAGTGCCACCGCCAGCCATCTCCCCAAGGTCAGCCGAACCTCGTTCTTCCGTTCCGGCGGCGCATTCCTCCTTACAAACAGCACAAACGACTTCACTGTCGCTTCCAGCGCAGCCAAGCCAATAACCAGCGCCGCCGCAAACTCAACTCCTCGCGCCAGGTATTGAATAATAGACTTCGCCTGCTCCAATAGTCCCGCTTCCAAGTCTGGCCCTCTGCTTTCCACAGAGCACCTCCCCGGCCAGTGTGGGATTCGAACCCAGGGCAAAGTTACAATGGGAACGCTGCCCCCGGAAGATCATTTCGCCGAACTCGTCGCCATCATGGCCCGTCTCCGTGCTCCAGGCGGTTGCCCTTGGGACCGCGAACAGACGTTCCAAACCATAAAACCCTTTCTCCTGCAGGAAACTTACGAAGTTCTCGACGCGATCGACCGCGAGGACTTCTCGGAACTCGCCTCCGAGTTAGGCGATCTCCTCCTCCAAGCCGTCTTCTTTTCCCAAATGGCTTCCGAGGCCGGACACTTCACCATCTCTGACGCCCTGCAGGCCATCAATCAGAAACTCATCCGCCGGCACCCGCATATCTTTGGGACGGAAACCGCCGCCACCGAAGCCGATGTGCGGAGACGCTGGAATGAAATCAAAGCCTCCGAGAAAGATACGCCTATCGCCGTTCTCGATTCCGTCCCGCGCTCCCTCCCCGCACTCGTCGAAGCCGAACAAATCTCCTCCCGCGCCGCCGCGCGCGGATTCGATTGGCAAAGCCCCATAGACATCCTCGATAAACTTGATGAAGAACGCGCCGAACTAGCCCAAGCCCATACCCCCGCCGAGGTGGAAGAGGAATTGGGCGACATCCTGTTCACCGTCGTGAATCTTGCCCGCCACTTAAAAGTTGATCCCGAACAAGCCCTTCGCCGCACTAACGCAAAGTTCCGCCGTCGTTTTGGTCATGTCGAACGCGAACTCACTGCGCACGGTAAGCGCCTGGAAGACGCCTCTCTCGAGGAAATGGAAGCCCTTTGGCAAACAGCAAAAGAACAATAGACATTCGCGCTCTCACCACGCCCGCTGAGATGCGCGCCGCCGTCGCACTCCAGAAGTCCATCTGGGGATTCGAAGATTTCGAACTCCTCCCTGTTCGTCTATTTGTAGTCGCAACGAAAATCGGCGGCCAGGTATTCGGGGCTTACGATAGCGCGGAACTAGTGGCTTTCTGTCTCGCCATTCCCGGCATCAAAGCCGGGCTGCATCCCTATCTCCATAGCCACATGCTGGGCGTCGCCCCCGAATACCGCAATCTGGGTCTCGGCCGCATGCTTAAGACCCGCCAGCGCGAAGACGCCCTCCTCCGCGATATCACGCTCATGGAATGGACATTCGATCCACTCGAATTGAAGAACGCCTATTTCAATATCGAACGCTTGGGCGCCATTGTCCGCCGCTTCACCCGCAACCAGTACGGCGCGACCACCAGCCATCTCCACGCCGGCCTTCCCACGGATCGCTGCACCGCTGAATGGCACCTGGCCTCGGCTCGCGTGACCGGCTTCCTCGATGGCGCCCCCCCGCCGAGCCCGCCCACCGAGGTCCGCATCGAAGTTCCAACCGATCTGAAGCTCGCGCGCGCCTCGCAATCCCGCATCAGTGACGAATTCGACGAACTGCTCGGCACGGGCTTAGCTGTTACCGGCTTCGAACGCTCAGAGCGGTTCGGCACATACCTTCTTACCAAATGGGAATAAAGATCGAAAGAGTGGTCCTGCGGCTTATCCGCATGCCGCTCGTCCATTTCTTTGAAACCAGTTTCGGGCGCACCTATTCACGCGAAATCATCATCGTCGAGGTACAGGCTAATGGCCTCTCCGGCTGGGGTGAGGTCACCGCCGGCGAGAATCCCTTCTATAACGAAGAGTGGACCGGTTCGGCTTGGCCCATTGTCCGCGACTATGCCGCCCCAAGCATTCTCAACCGCGAACTTGACTCAGCCAATGACGCCGCCTCGCTCACCGCTCATATTCGCGGTCACAACATGGCTCGCGGCGGTCTGGAAGCAGCCATCTGGGACCTGGAAGCCCGCCAGCTCGCAATCCCGCTTTGGCAGCATATCGGCGGAGGGGCACGCCATGAAATTCCCTGTGGCGTTTCCATTGGCATCCAGGATACTGTTCCCCAGCTTCTCGACAAAATCGAAGCTGAACTGGCCGCCGGCTACCAGCGCATAAAGATGAAGATCAAACCGGGCTGGGATGTCGATGCCGTCGCCGAGGTTCGCTCAAGGTTCCCCCACATTCGCCTGATGGTAGACGCCAATTCCGCTTACACGCTGCGTGACACCGCACACCTGAAACAACTCGACCGGTTCCATCTCATGATGATCGAGCAGCCCCTCGCGCACGACGAGATCCTCGACCACGCTACCCTCCAACGCGAACTCGAGACACCCATCTGTTTAGATGAGAGCCTCCGCTCAGCCCATCAAACCGAACAGGCTCTGCACCTTCAGGCCGGCCGAATCGTGAACATCAAGCTGGGCCGCGTCGGCGGGTTCCGCGAAGCTAAGCTGGTTCACGATGCCGCGCAATTCGCGAAAGTCCCCGTTTGGTGCGGCGGCATGCTCGAAGCGGGCATTGGCCGCGCTCACAACATTGCGCTCGCCACCCTCCCTAACTTCGTCCTTCCCGGCGATGTGTCGGCCAGTTCCCGGTATTGGGCCCGCGATATCATCGCACCTCCCGTCACCGTCAGTTCCGAAGGCACGATCGTTATCCGTGACGAACCCGGCTTCGGTTATCCCATCGACCATGATTACCTCCGCCACGTCACTGTCCGCGAGGAAGCCGTCACTTGATCCTGTACAGCCTGATCGCCCTTATGGTCCTGCTTTGGAGCGGCAATTACATCGTCGCCAAAATCGCCCTGCGCGAGTTTCCGCCTCTGCTCCTCATGGGTGTTCGCGCCATCATCGCCGGCCTGCTCATTTTGCCCATCTACTTCTTTCGCGACCGGCAACCACTCACC